>JAPKZG010000081.1 GCA_026393895.1 Candidatus Aminicenantota bacterium | reverse complement strand
TCTTTCCGCCGCCCTGGCCTTCGGGGCAGTCCTGGCCGACAATTTCGTCCCCCTGGTCTTTTTCTGGGAAGGGTTGCTCATCACGCTCTACGCCCTGATTTCGCTGGGCGGCAAGGACGCCCACCGGACCGCGACCAAGGCCTTCATCATCAGCGGCTTTTGTGATTTCGCCATGATCCTCGGCATCGGCATCGTCTGGTCTCTGGCCAAGACGATGACCATTTCCCAGGTTTCGCTCAAACCCGAAGGTCCGGCCGCCCTGGCCTTCATCCTGATGATGATCGGGGCGATCGGCAAGGCCGGGGCCATGCCCTTCCACACCTGGATCCCGGACGCCGCGATCGACGCTCCCGTGACCTTCATGGCCTTCATGCCCGCGGCCTTCGAAAAACTTCTCGGCATCTACCTGCTTGTCCGAATCTGTCTCGACATCTTTACCCTCGAGCCCGGAAGCGGCCTGTCCATCCTCCTGATGATCATCGGCGCCGCGACGATCGTCCTGGCCGTCATGATGGCCCTCATCCAAAAGGATCTGAAGCGGCTGTTGTCCTATCACGCCGTGAGCCAGGTCGGGTACATGATCCTGGGGATCGGCACGGCCGTCCCGATCGGCATCGCCGGCGGCATCTTCCATATGATCAATCATGCGATGTACAAGAGCGGCCTCTTCCTCAGCGCCGGTTCGGTCGAGCATCGGGCCGGAACGACCGATCTCCGCAAACTGGGAGGCCTGGCCAAAGAAATGCCGGTCACGGCGGCAGGATTCACGGTCTGCGCCCTGGCGATTTCGGGCGTCTGGCCGCTGAACGGCTTCGTCTCCAAGGAAATGGTCTTTCACGGCGCGGTGGAAACCGGCTCGATCATCTTCGCCATCGCCGCCTGGGTTGGGGCCATCTTCACCTTCGCCTCGTTCCTCAAAGCCGGTCATTCCGTGTTTTTCGGCAAACGGTCGGAAGAGCGGGCCCCGGGCAAGGTCAAGGAAAGCCCGGCGGCCATGCTGATCCCGATCCTCATCCTCGCCCTTCTATGCATCACCTTCGGCGTGTTCAACAAGCTTCCGCTCACCCAGTTCATCCAGCCCGTCGTCGCCGCTCACGCGGAGGCGGGCGAACACGTCGATTTCACCGCCCACGCCCTGGCGCTTTTCAACCCGATCGCCGGTATCTCGTTGGCCTGCCTGCTGATTGCCTTCGGCCTCCATGTCTACGGGTTCAAGCGCGGCGGGAACAAGGCCTACCTGGCTTCCGAACCCATCCATCACGCCCCGTTCTTCAAACAGATGTACGCTTGGGCGGAGAAACGGGTCTTCGACCTTTACGAACAAGGTATCAAGTTCCTTCGGGGCTTGTCCTGGGTTTTGTTCAAAGGAATCGACCGGCCGATTGACGCCTTCTTCGAGAAGGGCGTCACCGCGGCTGGATCGGCTTTCACCGGGATTTTACGGAAAGCTCATAACGGGCATTACGCCAACTACCTGGCCTGGGGTTTGGGAGGGTTGGTCGTCATCATCGCCCTCATCAATGTTCTCTTGAAGTAACGAGAGAGAGGAGGACTTTTGATATTTCTCTACATCGGTTTGCCTCTGGCAGTGGCCGCCGTCCTGCCTCTCGTGGGCAAGGCGTCCAAGCGGGTTCTCCCCGATTTTCTCTCCAACGCGGTCCTCCTGGGCCTTCTGGTTTACGCCACGACGGGCGCTCGGGCGCTCCTCGCCCAAGGACCGATCGTTCAACAGGTGCGGTGGCTCGGGGAAGCGGTCAACATCCGGATCGCCCTCGACGGGTTCAGCCTGTTCATGCTGATGACGATCCAGCTCGTGAGCCTGTGCGTCGGACTCTACTCCATCAATTACATGGAACATTACGGCGCCAAGGCCAACTACTACGCCCTATTGCTGGTGATGGTCGCGGGGATGAACGGCCTTGTTCTTTCCCAGGACCTCTTCAGCGTTTATATTTTCCTCGAAGTCGCGGCCGTGGCCTCCTACGCCCTGGTCGCCTACGGCCTGGGCGCCGAGGAGCTTGAAGCGTCGTTCAAATACCTCATGCTCTCGGTCGTGGCTTCCGCGGCCGTCCTCGTGGCGATTGCCATTCTCTACGGAATGACCGGGGCTCTGGGCTTCGACGCCGTCGCCGACGGCCTCCGGCTGTTGGACGCCAACGCCGTCGTCGGCGTCGCGGCCGCCTTGTTCCTCATGGGCTTCGGATTGAAAGCCGCCCTGATCCCCTTTCACGCCTGGCTTCCCGACGCCCATCCGTCGGCTCCGGCCCCGATCTCGGCCATTCTTTCGGGCCTGCTGATCAAAGTCTCGGGCGTATACGCCATCGCCCGGATCTTTTTCCACGTCCTCGGAATGACGCCGGCGCTGTCTCAGGTCCTGATGTGGCTGGCGACGGTTTCGATCGTCGTCGCCGCCTTCCTGGCCCTCGGCCAAACGGATATGAAGCGGATGCTGGCCTATTCATCGATCAGCCAAGTCGGATACGTCGTCCTGGGAATCGGGTTGGGCACACCGCTCGGCGTCGCCGGCGGCCTCTTCCATTTGCTCAACCACGCGATCGCCAAGAGCCTGCTGTTCTTCACCAGCGGCTCGGTCCAACAGGCCACCGGGACGCGTAACCTGGACGAGATGGGCGGATTGGCTAAAAAGATGCCCTGGACGGCCGGGACGAACCTCGTGGGTTCGCTTTCGATCGCCGGCGTCCCTCCACTGGGCGGGTTCTGGTCCAAGCTCATCATCATCATGGCCTTGATCCAGTCGGGGGAATGGACCCTGGCCGTGATCGCGGTCCTGGCCAGCGTCCTGACGCTTTGGTACTACCTCATCCTTCAGCGCAAAGCCTTCTTCGGCAAGCTCGCCGAGCGTTGGACGATGGTCAAGGAAGCCCCGTTCTGGATGACCGCGGCTTCGGTCATCCTGGCCCTCCTCGTCGTCGGGGTAGGCTTGTGGTTCGCCGTCGTCTTTTCGTCCTGGGTCCAGCCGGCGGCGGACGCGTTGGCGAAGGGATTTTAAGCCATGACCTTCCAAATCATTCTTCTTGTCGCGTTGCTCCTGGCCTCGGCCGCGGCGATCCTGGCCAAGGATCTTCTCAAGTCGGCTATCGCCCTGGCGGTGGCCAGCCTGCTCCTGGAGATCATCTTCTTCCAGATGGGCGCGCCCTATGCCGGAGTGTTTGAAATCTCGGTGGTCGCCGGGTTGATCACGGTCCTCTTCATGCTGACGATCGCCCTTACCAAACAGGGGGACGACATCCGCGAATCCAAAACCGTCAAAATCATCTTCCCCCTGTTTTTCATCGTCTTCGCCCTGATCGACTTCCTGGTCATGAGAGGGATTCTAGCGAGGATCCCGGCCCTGGAAGCGGCAGCCGAGACGGGGACGTTCGGGGACGTCCTGTGGAAGGAAAGATCGTTCGACCTGGTCGGCCAGGTGGCCGTCATCCTGGCCGGCGTTTTTGCCGTCCTGGCCCTGTTCCGAAAGAGGGATCATCATGATTAACGAGTGGGTCGTCTACCTCCTTTTCGCCGCCGGGATGTTCTTCCTCGGCCTGTATTGTCTCCTCACCATGCGCAACCTGATCAAGCTTTTCATCGGGATCGAAATCATCGGCAAAGGCGTGAGCTTGGTCCTGCTTTCGACCGGCTGGGCCCGCCGGAGCATTTATCTCGCCCAAAGCCTGGTCGTAACATACATCGTCATCGAAGTCAGCCTGGTGGCCACGGCCCTGGCGGTCATCATCAATCTCTACCGGGCCAACCAGAGCCTCGACATCCGGAAGCTCACTCGGCTGAAAGGTTAAGCCATGAACGGACTTGAAATTCTCCTCTCTCCCCCGGTGGCTTTCTTCCTGATCCTGGCGGTGGCCTGCCTTCTTTACCTCCTGGGCAAACGGATGGCCCCCAAACTCACCAAGACCGGAGGAAAGCTGACCTCCTACGCCTGCGGCGAGGACATGCCGGGCGCGAAAATTCAATTCGGTTATCGGCTCTTCTACTTCGTCGCGCTGTTCTTCACCATCATGCACGTGGCCGCCCTGGTCATTGCCACGGTCCCGGCCGGGAAGATCGCCCTGTTCGCGGTCCTCTACCTGGCGGTCGTTTTCCTTTCCATCCTGGCCCTGATCACAAGGAGCTGACATGTTCGAACGCGTCATCCGCTGGTCCCGGAAGAAATCTCCGTGGATCCTACATCTCAATTCCGGCGCCTGCAACGCCTGCGACATCGAGGTCGTAGCCGCCCTCACGCCCCGCTTCGACGTCGAACGGCTCGGCGTTTTATTGAAAGCCACCCCCCGCCACGCCGACGTGATCGTCGCCACCGGCCCGGTCACCCGACAGCTGCGGGACCGGATCATCCGGATTTACGAGCAGACGCCCGACCCCAAGTTCGTCATCGCCGTCGGCGCCTGCGCCATGTCCGGCTGCGTCTACCGCGGGGCCTACAACATCTGCGGCGGCCTGGACCAGGTCATTCCGGTCAATGTCTACATCCCGGGGTGCCCGGTCCGCCCCGACGCCATCCTGGACGGCGTCGTCAAACTCCTTAACACCCTGTGAGAGAACGACGATGAACGACGAACAAAAAATCGAAAAACTCCAAACCCTCGTCCCGCCCGGGACCGTCGCCCACCCGGCTCCGCATCGGATCTTCGTCACCGTCGATCCGGCGAACCTCGTGGCCCTGGTCGCGAAGATGAAGGCCGAGCTGGACTGCTGGTACGTCATCACGATCTCCGGAGTGGACAAGGGCGTAGCCTACGAAATCCTTTACCACTTCGGGGACACGACCGGTTCGATCACCGTCCGGACCCAAATCCCCAAGACCGACCCTAAGATCCCGTCCATCTGTGGCGTGATTCCGGGAGCCGTTCTCTACGAGCGGGAGCTCCAGGACATGTTCGGAATGGTCGTCGAAAATCTGCCCGACCCCCGGCCGATGCTCATGTCCGATGACTGGCCCGCCGGAAATTTCCCCCTCCGCAAGGACTGGAAGTTCGACCGACCGGCCGAGATCATCCCCGGAGGCAAGAAATGAAGTTCAACATCCCCATCGGCCCCCAGCATCCGGCCCTCAAGGAACCCATCTCGATCCGGCTGACGGTCGAAGGCGAAGTCATCCGGGACGCCGACCTCCGCCTCGGCTACAACCACCGCGGCCTGGAGAAACTGGCTGAGGAAAAATCCTGGATCCAGAACATCTACCTGACCGAACGGATCTGCGGCATTTGCTCTCATTCCCACGCCACGTGTTTCGTCCAGGGTGCCGAAAAGCTCCTTGAAATCGAACCGCCCCGACGCGGCATCTACCTGCGCTATCTCGTGTCCGAACTCGAGCGGATCCACAGTCACCTCCTCTGGCTCGGCGTGGCCGGCCACGAGGCCGGATTCGATACGTTCTTCATGTACACCTGGCGCGACCGGGAAGTCGTCATGGACCTCCTGGAGATGATCTCCGGAAACCGCGTCCACTACGCCATCAACACCCTCGGCGGCGTCCGGCGGGACCTCGACGAGTCCCTGCGAAAGAAAATCCTCGAGGGCCTTGCCGTCCTGAAAACCCGGAGCGAGTATTACTACAAGATCGGGGCGATGGAGCCGACGTTCATCGGCCGGTTGGCCGGGGTCGGCCGCCTGACCAAGCAACAGGCCATGGATTTTTGCGCCGTCGGCCCCATGGCCCGGGCCTCCGGCGTTGACCGGGACGTCCGGAAGAACGACCCGCATACCTTTTACAACGAGGTCGAGTTCGACATCGCCACGGCCGACACGTGCGACGTCCTCGGCCGGACGGTCGTCCGGATCAAGGAGCTCTTCGAATCCTACAAGATCTGCGAACAAATCCTCCACAAGCTCCCGGACGGCCCGGTCGCGGTCAAGGCGCCCCGCAAGGCCAAACCCAACGAGGTCGTCAGCCGTTATGAGGCACCCCGGGGGGAAAATATCCATTACATCGTCTCCAACGGCTCGGAAAAGCCCGAACGCCTCAAGGTCCGGGCGCCGACGCTGGCGAATTACCCGGCCACGGTGGAGATCCTCAAGCACGGCTTCATCGCCGACATTCCGCTCATCTTCGCGGCCATCGATCCCTGCATCTGCTGCGCCGAACGCTCGGTGGAATTGATCGACTCCCGGTCGGGGGAGGAACGGACGCTCCGCTTCTCGGACCTCCGCCGGATGGCAAACGAACGCGCCCGGATACTGCCGCTTCAAAGGAACGTCGCATGGCCGTTTTGAAAACGTTTCTCTACCTTGTCGTCTATCCCGGCCTTCTTTTCCTTTTCGTCTACGCCACCTTCGTCGAGTGGTTCGACCGGAAGGTTTACGCCCGGCTGCAGAACCGCATGGGGCCGACGCATACCGGCCGGGCCGGCATCCTCCAGCCCATCGCCGATTTCGTCAAGCTCATGGCCAAGGAAGACGTGGTTCCGGATTTGGCCGACAAAAAGCTTTTTTCCGCCCTTCCGGTCGTCGGCCTGGCCATCGTCATCACCGCCGGGCTTCTCCTCCCCGTCTGGCACATCGACCCGGCCGTCTCCGGCCCGATTTCCTTCCCGGGCGACGTCATCGTCCTGTTGTACCTTCTCAGCCTGCCGACCCTGGTGTTGTTTTTGGCCGGCTGGTCTTCGACCAACGCCTTTTCGATCATCGGCGGAACGCGCACGCTGACGATGCTCTTCGGATACGAAGTGCCTCTCTTTCTGGCCGTCCTCTCGCCGGCCGTGCTGGCCGGCTCGTGGCGGTTGGCCGAAATCGCCGCCTTTTACCGGGCCCACCCGCTGCTCATCCTGCCCAACCTTATCGGCTTCGGCGTCGCCCTGGTGGCCGTCCAGGCCAAGCTCGAGCGGACGCCGTTCGACATCCCCCACGCCGAGACTGAGATCGTCGGCGGGACATTCACCGAATATTCGGGGAAAAAGCTGGCCTTCTTCCGGTTGATGGCCGACATCGAGCTCGTCGTCTCGGCCGGCTTGCTGGCAACCGTTTTCCTGGGCGGCTTCGGCGGCGGCTTTATTTTCGCCTTTGTTCAATTCATCCTGAAAACGCTCGCGGTCGTTTTTCTCCTTTCTACGCTTCGGGCCGTGACCGGGAGAATCCGGGTCGACCAGGTCGTGACGTTCGCCTGGAAGTGGCTCGCCCCGCTGGCCGTCCTTCAGCTTCTGATCGTCATCCTGATTAAAGGGTTTGCATTATGAAGATCGCCGCCTTCCTGCCGGAGCTCCTCCGCCACCTGTTCAAGAAACCGGCCACTATCGATTATCCGTTTAAAAAGATTCCGGTCCCAAAGGGTTTTCGGGGGACGCCGTTCCTCCATTCCGAAATCTGTATCGTCTGCAAGGCCTGCGAACGGGATTGCCCGGCCGAGGCGATCGAAATCACCTCGGTCAATGAAGCCGAAAAGCGGTTCCGGATGGTGATCCACAATGACCGGTGCATCCATTGCGCCCAGTGCGTGGATTCCTGCCCGACCGTCCCGGTCAAGGCCATGGAAATGGACAGCCTTCACGAGATCGCCGGCTTCGACCGGCACGATATGAAAAAATCATGGGAATACATCCGGGCGCTTCCCAAAAGGCCGGCGCCCGCGGCTCCGGCCGCGCCGGCCCAACCGGCCGCCGAAGCGACGGAAAAAGCCGGAGCGTAATCCCGATTTCCCCGCCTCTACGGCCCCGTTCCTCAGGGAACGGGGCTTTTTTTGAGCGGAAAAGAAAGCCGTTTCCGAAAGAGAGGGAATGGATTATCATGACCGGGAGGATCATCCGTTGAACGGAGACGTTCCGAACGATTGGCGACAGGCCGTCGCGGCGGCGCTTTCCCGGGCGACGCGGATCGCCGTCTGCGGCATCGGAAACGACCTCCGCGGCGACGACGCGGCCGGCCTTCTCTGCCTCCGGCAGCTCGAAACGAATCCCCCGGAAAATTTCCCGCGCGTATCCGGCGACCGGCCGGCGATTTTCATCGAAGGCGGAGAAACGCCCGAAAATCAAACCGGCCGGATGCGGAAATTTCAGCCGGACCTCGTCCTCCTGATCGATGCCGCCCGGGGCGGCCGCAGGCCGGGTGAAATATTTATTGTTGAAAAGGAAAAGTTCTCCGACGAAGACGTTTCAACGCACCGGACTTCGCTTTCGCTCCTCGTCCGCTATATCGAGGAGAGCGTCGGGGCGCTCGTCGTCTTTCTCGGGATCGAGCCCGTATCCACCGAGATCAACGGGCCGGTTTCGGACGCGGTCCGAACGTCCGTTTCCATCCTGGCTGATCATATACGTCGTTACTTGTAGCCGTTTTCAGGTCCTGAAAATTTCTTCTCTACCATATTAAAACGCTCGGAAATATTGTGTTTTTCAACATGATTTTCACAGGTTCTGTTTTATAAACGATATATCGAAATCAATTAATTCGCTTAATATCAATAAGTTAAAAACATAAATTTCCCAAGAGAAATAGCTGCCGGAAACAGTGAATATCTCGGCCGACTCAGGTTGAAAGGTCGTAAAACACGGAAAGAAGAATCAAATCTTCATTGGCATCAGAACATACATGCTTTTCAGGTTTTCCTCGCCTTCCGGGCGGAGGAGGGCGGCGCTGTTTTCATCTTTCAGTTCAAACCGAACTTTTTCCGTCTCCACGACGCTTAAAAAATCGATAAAATACTGAGCGTTGAACCCGATTTCTATCACGGGACCCTTGTATTCGACATCGATTTTGTCCCGCGCTTCCCCGATTTCCGGATTTGAAGAAAACAGCCGCAGCCGGTTCTTTTCGAGGGTGAACTTCACCCCCTTGGAACGCTCGGCCGACAATAACGCGACCCGCCGGACGGCGGCTATGAAAGTATCCCGGGACAACATCAGAATATGCGGATTATCCTTGGGAATGACAGCTTCGAAATTGGGAAATTTGCTCTCGATGATCCGGCTGATCAAGGTGCGATGGCCGCACCGGAAAAATAAGTTGTTTTCATCTAGATCGAATTCAATGTCTCCTTCCTCGTATTTTCGGATCTCGTTGAGCGTTTTTTTGGCGACGATGACCCGGATTTCTTTGGGAATGTCCGGTTGCTCGATTTTTTTTGAGACATACGACAACCGATGCCCGTCGGTGCTGACGAGTTCCAAACTTTTCGGCTTGACGACCATCAAAGCACCGTTGAGATAATACCGTTGTTCCTGGGCGATGGCGAAGAAAACCCGGTCGATCATACTCCGGAATTCTTTGACTGGAATAATAATTTTCTTTTCGAATTTCGCTTCAGCAACGACCGGATAATCATCCTTCGGCAGACAAAGAACCTTGAATTCGCTTTCCCCCGCCGTAACCTGCATCATTAAATCATTGTTTTCCTTGAACGTAACCATCTGTTGATCAGGGAGGGACTTGGCAATTTCAAAAAATTTCTTTCCGGAAACCGTGACGGTTCCCGTTTCCTCGATGTTCGCGGAAAAATGGGTTTTCATCCCGACTTCCAAATCCGTTCCGGTGATTTCCACTTCGTTTTCAGTTACGTTCAGGAGAATGTTGGCCAAAATCGGCATCGTGTTCCGTTTTTCGACGATTCCCTGAAGAATTTGAAGTTCGTCGAGAATGATTTCCTTGGAAACTGTAAATTTCATAGGCTCACCTTCCCGGTTTTCGGTCCTTTATGTTCTTTCTTCTTCTTAAAATCTATAAATAAGATTAATAAAGAAAATAAAGAAAAGCAATGAAAATGTGCATCATTCCGGTAACCCCTTGATACTCCTACTGAATGAACTGCATAAGACTGTTGATTTCTTTGTCGAATTCCTTATCGGAGGCGCGCATTTTTTTGATTTTTTTGATGCTGTGAATGACCGTTGTGTGATGTTTTCCACCGAATTTTTTTCCGATTTCCGGCAACGAGCTCGGGGTCAATTCCTTGGATAAATACATCGCTACCTGGCGGGGAAAGACGACAACGGGTGAATTATTTTTGGATTTCAATTCGGTCAATTTGATCTCGTATTTATGGCAGACGAACTTTTGGATCTTTTCCACAGTGACCAGGCGGGCCGACGAATCCAGGAGATCCTTCAAAGCATCCTTGGCCAGGTCCAAGTCGATCGCTTCGCCTTTCAGGGAGGCAAAAGCGACAACACGACGGAGATAACCTTCGAGTTCACGAATATTGGACTGGACCTTGTCGGCGATAAAAAGGGCGACGCTTTCCGGGAGGACCAGCCCTTCGATCTCCGCCTTTTTCTTGAGGATGGCGATCCGTGTTTCGATGTCCGGGGCTTTGATGTCGGCGATCAGGCCCCATTCGAACCGGGATCGGAACCGTTCCTCCATGCCCTGGATTTCCCGGGGCGGACAATCGGACGAAATGACGATCTGTTTCTGGCTGTCGTAGAGATGATTGAACGTGTGGAAAAATTCCTCCTTGGTCCGGTCCTTTCCGGCCAGGTTGTGAATGTCATCCATCAGAAGGATGTCGACCGAGCGGTATTTTTCCCGGAAATCCAGGATTTTTCCGAACTGGAGATGGTTGATGACCTCGTTCATGAACTTTTCGGCGGTGACATAGACGATCTTGATCGCGGGCTCGGCCGCCAGGGCCGCATGGCCGATGGCGTTCATCAGGTGCGTTTTTCCCAGGCCGGACCCGCCGTAGATATAAAGGGGGTTGTAGGTCTTGGCCGGGTTTTTCGACACCGCGACCGCGGCGGCGTGGGCGAATTGATTGCTCGACCCGACGACGAAGCTCTCGAAGGAATAATTCGGGTTGAGGTTGGGGTTGAGGAGGACGCCGTACTTGGTCCGGCGTTCTTCGGGCATTCCCCGTTTGAACGTCAGGGAAGCGTCGTCAAAGATATATTTGATGTCGAAAATCTGCCCGAACAGCCGTTGGGCGCTTTCGTTGATGAGCGCCGAATAATGAAACAACAGCCAATCCTTGAAGTAGGAATTCGGGACTTTGACGTAGAGGTCGTCCTTTTCCCTCCCGATGAAGGCCGTCGGGTCGAACCACGTCTCGAAACTCTTGGCGTCGACCTTGTTTTGAAGGTCCAGGAGGATCAAATTCCAAGGATTCGTTTTTTCTTCCATTGAAGCGCTCGACCGTCGCGTGTTTGCGTAATCATTCACCCCGGGAAAATCGAAGAGGAAGGTCCCCTCTTCTTGGTGAGAATGCCCGGCCATGATAGCACCGCCAAAAATCTATTTCAAGCGGAGTTTGAATCTCCGGCGTCTTGCGGGAGCGACGGCTCCCCGGTATAATCGGACCATTCTTTTCCAAGGAGAATCGCATGGGCGTATGGCTTGAAGGAAAACCTCCGGCCGACCGGGTCCGGGAATTCGTCAAGAACGAAGCCCAGCGGCTCCGCGCGGTAACGGGCGCGATTCCGGGATTGACGGCGGTTTTGGTCGGAGACAATAAATCCTCCTTGAGCTATGTCCGGACCAAGGAAAAGGCCTGTCAGGCGCTGGGCTTGAACGGGAATATCATCCATATGCCGGTCGAAACGACGATGGATACGCTCCGCGACCAGATCCGGGCGCTCAATGACGACGATTCCGTCGACGGAATCCTCGTCCAACTGCCGCTTCCGAAACAGCTCGAGACCAACGAAGTCATCGGCTGGATTCGCCCGGACAAGGACGTGGACGGCATCCATCCGGAAAGCCTCGGGCTTCTTGTCCAGAACCAACCCGGCCTCCGGCCTTGCACCCCGATGGGGGTGCTGGAATTGATCAAAGAGTCCGGCGTTCCGATCGAAGGCCGGGACGTGGTCATCATCGGCCGGAGCCTGATTGTCGGAAAGCCCCTGGCCGCTCTTGTCACCAACGCCAACGGGACGGTGACGATATGTCACAGCAAAACCCGGGACTTGGCCGGGACGGCCGCCCGGGCCGATATTCTGATCGCGGCGATGGGCAAGGCCGCGTTCGTCACCCGTGAATTCGTCAAACCCGGGGCCGTGGTGATCGACGTCGGAACCAGCGCGGTTTCGGATCCGGCAACGATCCGGACTCTGTTTGGGGACGACCCTCTCCGGGCCAAGGATCTCGCCGATAAAGGCTACACGCTTGTCGGCGATGTGGACCCCCGGGTCATCGATACGGCCGGATGGCTGACCCCCGTCCCCAAGGGCGTCGGGCCTTTGACCATTGCCATGTTGATGAAAAACACCCTGGAAGCCTTCAAACTCCGCCGTGGACTCCCTTAAGGGAGAACCCTTTTCTGGGTTCTCCCTCAACGGGCAATAGCCGCGCATCTTCGAACGCGGCTTGCCCTGTGCCTTCCGATGCCTTGCGGGCCTTGCCGTCCTCCCCGCCCTTGGCGTGAGGGATCGCCCTGCACAACCCTTGGTTGTCAGGGTCCAAGGTAGCCATACGTGATGACCTTTATTAAGTAGGGCACATTGTGAATTGAGCGAGGCATTCCCTTTGCAGAGGACGGCAAAACGTGCCCCCCCAGGTCCCGGCAATTTGAATCCTCCGGCTGTTTATGGTATAAAGGACCCCCTTTATTAAAGATCGAGAGTATCATCATGCCGAAAACATGCGACATTTGCGGAAAAGGTCCCGTCTTTGGGAATTCCGTCAGCCATTCCCATAAGTCCTCGCCGAAAAAGTGGAAGCCGAACCTCCAGCACGTCAAGACCAAGACGGATTCCGGAAACAAATTTGTCTGGGCCTGCACCCGCTGTCTTCGTTCCGGAAAAGTTCAAAAAGCCGTCTGACCGCCTCACGTCCGGTCGACGGAAACGACGCCCTCGATGCGGGCGATCTCTGCCCGGATGGCCTCGAGGTGTCGGATGTCCCTGATTCTGAGCGTCATCCGAATCAGCGCTTTATTTTCCGCGAAAGTGGCGACGTCCGCCTTGACGATGTCGGCATTCTGGCCGGCCACAGCCGCCGTCACTTTGGCGAGCAATCCGGGACTGTCCACGGCCGAGACGATGATTCCCGCTTTGTAGACGACCGGCGTAAGGTCTCCCCAGGAGACCTCGATCAGACGATCGGGCGAGAGCAGCTCTTTGACGATCCGCGGGCAACGCCCGGCATGGACGGTGATCCCCTTTCCCGTCGTCAGATACCCGATGATCTGTTCGCCCTGGATCGGGGCGCAGCATTTGGCCAAACGGACGAGCTCCCGGCTTCGGTCCTTAACCTGGATTTCCGAAAGTCCGCCGACGTACCCTTTCCGCCGCGGTTCCAGTCCGGGCGGCGAAATCCGCTCGAGGATTTTCCGGCTTAAAATGATTTTTCCGCGCCCGACGAGGGCGAAAAAATTTTCCAGGGAACGGCAGGGAACGGGGACGACGTCCGTCAACCTGGCCAGGAGGTCGTTTCCCCCGGGAAACCCGGGCGGCAGCCGGAAGCGGGCGATTTCACGTTCCCACAATTTCCGGCCCAGGGCGACGGCCCGTTGAAGATCACGTTGGTTGAGACGTCGCTTGATCAGGTGCCGGGCGCCCGAAGTGAAGGCCATCGACAGCCAGCTGCGGGCGGGTTCGCGTTCCGGCGCGGTAACGATCTCGACGATATCGCCGGTACGAAGGGGGGTCCGCAGCGGCGAGGGTTTTCCGTTGATCTTCGCCCCCGCGGCGTGAAGGCCGATTTCGGTATGGATGCGGAAGGCGAAATCCAAAGCCGAGGCGCCAGCGGGCAGGGAAATCACCCGACCCTTTGGCGTGAAGACGTACACTTCCTCCGGGATCAGGTTGATTTTCAATTGTTTCAGGAATTCTTTCGGGTCGCGTTGTTCCTTGAAGAGTTCGACCATTTCCCGCAGCCAATGAAGCCGCCGGTCTTCCATGACGAGGGCCTGGGCGTCCTTTTCCTTGTAGCGCCAATGCGCGGCGATCCCGTTTTCGGCCAGGGTGTGCATTTCGGCCGTCCGGATTTGAATCTCGAAACTGCTTTTATCCTCGGTCAGGATGGTCGTGTGCAGGGCCTGATAAAGGTTGGGCTTGGGCATGGCGATGAAATCGCGGAACCGGCCGGGAATAGGAGGCCAGTTCTGATGGATGAGGCCGAGCACCTGATAGCAATTCCGAACCGAATCGGTGATGACCCGAAGGGCCATGAAGTCGTAGACCTGGCCGAATTCGATTTTTTGCGTTTTCATCTTCTGCCAGACGCTGTAGGGCCGTTTGATCCGGCCTTCGATTTCGGCCGGGATGCGGCTCTCGATGATCTTCCGCCCCAGGGTCCGCCGGAACGCGGCCAGCGCGATTTCGGCTTTTTTTCGCCGGGGCTCGAGAAGCGAGGCCATCCGGAAAAACTCTTCGGGTTCGACATAGCGAAAGGCCAGGTCCTCCAGCTCCGCCTTGATCCGGCCCATCCCAAGACGGTCGGCGATGGGCGCGTATATCTCCATGGTTTCCGAAGCGATTCGTTTTTGAGCCGTCTCCGGAAGGAATTTCAGGGTCCGGAGGTTGTGGAGACGATCGGCCAGCTTGATGAAAATGACCCGCATGTCATCGGTCATGGCCAGGATGATTTTGCGGATCGTCTCGGCCCGCTGGAGTTCCGGGGAGGATTCCTGCACCCGGCTGATTTTCGTCACCCCTTCTACCAGCGCGGCAACATCCTTCCCGAACGTCTCCCGGAGCTCCGCCGCGGTGACGTCCGTATCCTCGAGGACGTCGTGAAGGAGACCGGCGGTCAGGGCGGTGGCGTCCAGGTTCATATCGGCCAGCTGGGAGGCGACCTCCAGAGGATGACTGAGATAGGGTTCGCCCGAGCGACGGACCTGTCCTTTGTGGGCCCGGGCGGAAAAGACGGTCGCCTTTTGCAGGAGAGCGATTTCCTTGTCGCCGAAGCGGCCGGAGACCTTTTCCAAAATATCGTCGATGCGGATCATATCCCGACGGCTTTTTCCCGGGCCAGAATCCAGTCGACCGCTTCGCGCAAATCGGCGGCCACGGCGGAAGGCCGGATTGATCCCTTCTCGAGTTTTTTCCGGGCCTCCCGGCCGTATCCGGTCAAGACCAGGATGGGGGTCGCTCCGATCGCCCGGCCGAATATCACATCGTCCGCCTTGTCCCCGATCATGTAGGATCGGGCGAGGTCGAGGGAAAGATCGGCGGCCGCCCGGAGCCCGAGGCCGGGAAGGGGTTTCCGGCAGGCGCACTCGATTCGATACCGCGGATCCGGGGATGAAATGGAGTGGGGGCAGGAATAAAACGCGTCGAGGCGGGAGCCTTCGGCGGCAAAGGCCGCGGTCATCCGGCCGTGGATATCCGCCAATTCGGCTTCCGAGAAATAACCGCGGCCGACGCCGGATTGGTTGGTGACGACGACGACCGGAAAGCCGGCCTCGTTCAACAACCGGACGGCCGCGAAGCTTCGGGGAAAGATCAGCAGCTGATCAAAGCGGCTCGGATATCCCGTGTCGTCGACGATCGTTCCGTCACGGTCCAGAAAGACGGCCGGCCGGTTCATAGAAACCGCTCCACCGCGGCCGTCGTTTCTTCGGCGGAGATTCCGGCCAAGCATCGGTGATCATAGGGACAACGGCGATAGAGGCAGGGCCAGCAGACGACGTCCTTTTTAAGGATGGTCCGCGGCTCGTGATACGGCGCGGTGACGGCCGGGTCGGTGGGGCCGAACAGGGCCACGACGGGAACCCGAAGCGCGTTGGCCAGGTGCATCGGTCCGGAGTCGTTGGTGACGAAAACGGAAGCGGCCCGGATGACGGCCAGGAGTTCGCGGAGCGTCGTTTTTCCCGTAAGGTCGGCCGCCGGCTCCCGGAGGCCGGAGCAAATGGCTGCGGCCGCCGGCCGGTCCGCGGCCGTTCCCGTCACGGCGATTTCCACCCCGCGGCGCTCCTGGAGGATTCCGGCCAGCGCCGAAAAACGCTCTTTCGGCCAGCGCTTGGCCGGACCGTAGGCGGCGCCTGGATTGAGAATGACCAAGGGACGGCCGGGATCGAGACCGGCTCGGGCGAGAATTTCCCGGCCGCGGTCGGCTTCCTCCGGCGTCACCGAAAGCCTGATTTCGGGCGGGAAGGTCGGGATGTCCAACCCCTTCATCAACTCCAAATAATACCGGACCATATGGACAGGTTCATCCGTCCTCCGGACCCGGACACGCTTCGTCAGAAGCCCGCCGCGCCCGTCCCTGGCGTAACCCCAACGCTGCGGAATCCGGGCGAGGGCGAAAACGAGCGCCGATCCGAACGAATTCGTAAGCAGGAGCCCGGCGTCAAAATGCTCGGCCCGAAAATCAGCGGTCGCGCCGAAAAGGCTCGTTCCCTTCCGCGCGGAGGCCGGGAAGAAGAGACGCTCCGTCGTTTCCGGTCCGGCGAAAACATCCCGGACTCCGTCCGGAGCCGCGATTGAAATCTCGTCGGCGGGAAAATTCCGGCGCAGGGCCTCTATCGCGGGAAAGGCCATCAGCGTATCGCCGATCCAATTCGGCGTCCGAACAACGATTTTCATGGACCGAGGATCCCGCGGATTACTCCGAACCGGGCGTCGTTTTCGGGAGGGATTCCACCGCTTTTTCGGCCGTGCTTTTCGGGGTGGAGTTTTTTTTGGCTTCGGCCGAGGGGCGGCCTTTTTTAGCGTAGTCGGTGATGTAAAAACCGGATCCTTTGAACTGGATGGCCGAAGAGGAGACGAGTTTCCGGAGCGGCCCGCCGCAATGGGGACATTTTTTGCACGACGGGTCGGAGACCTTTTGAATCCGTTCGATTCGTTTCCCGCATTTCTCGCAGGCGTATTCGTAAATCGGCATCGGCGCGTCCTTCGCGGCCAGGATTTAACCCGTTCATTATAGCAAAGTTTCGAACGGATCGGAAAATTTGACAATTCTCCGACCTTGGGTAAAATACAGGAGGAAGTTTTTGACGGAAGGTATGTTGTTATGAAGGGCTTTTTTAAGACTCTGCTTGGGATCATCACTCTTCTTGCGGCGTTTCTCGTCGGGTTCAACCTGGGCAAGGATAAAGAACGGCGCAAAATTCCCGAATTCCAGAAGGATTGATCCTTCGGGAACGAGAGCGCATCAGACGCCTGGAGCGGCGCGCCATTCCTTTTTTTCGCTCGGCCGGGCCGATAATGACCGGGGGTGAAGCCGGAAAGGTGCGATCATGAATGTCGGCGTTATCGGAATCCTCGTCATTTTTGCGGTTTTTATTGTCCTGATAGCCACCAATCCTCGCCTGTCCTGTTTCGGGAAAAAACTCAAGTCGCCGTTCTATCCGCTCTTTCGAAAAAAACGAATGGAGGAGGAAGCCCGGCTTTTGCGCAAGGAAAGACTACGGAATATAAAAACCGAGGACTACGGGTTCAAACTCGACGACTCCGA
The DNA here is from genome assembly GCA_026393895.1 of Candidatus Aminicenantota bacterium. Taxonomy (GTDB): domain Bacteria; phylum Acidobacteriota; class Aminicenantia; order Aminicenantales; family UBA4085; genus JAAZPG01. The sequence goes on along the minus strand of JAPKZG010000081.1, from coordinate 31,595 downwards.
CGGAACCTCCCTCCCGCCCGTTTCGGACGAGGTCCGGAAAAAAGCCGAAAAAACCGAGGATTACGGGCTCAAGCTGGATTGATGACGGTCGAAAAAACCATGACGGCCCAAGCCTCAGCCCTTCCCGGATTTCGTCTCCTCCTGGCCGGCGCCTTGGCCGGCGCCGCGTTTTTCGCCGCGGCTTGCCGCCCGTTCCGGCCTGACCTCCGCCCCCCGTCGGACGTGCGGGAAATCGAGGGATACGCCTCGCTTCGTTTGACTCGGGGGGAAGAAACGTCCCGGGCGAAATTCGCTTTCGCCATCGTCCTTCCCGGCCGGGCCCGACTGGAGGTCTTTGACGCTCTCGGCCGTTCGGTCTCGATTTTTCTCATCCGCGGCGACGAGGCGTATCTTGTCCTTCCCTCGGAAAGGGCGTATTGGCGGGGAGAACGGGACGAGGTCATCGAAAAATTTCTCGGGTTCCCCGTCCGGCCGGCGGAAATCGCGGGTCTGATTTCCGGTCGTTGGAGCGACAAGGCGTCGGCGGATTGGACGTTCGTTCGCGACGAGGGCGGCCGGGTCGTTTCGGGAACACGGGGCGAATTATCGTTCCGGGTCCTGGAGTTCTTTTCCGGAAGCGACCTGCCGCGCCGCTGGGCGTTTCGTCATGTCGGGACGGAAGGCGTCATCGGACTCCTCGACGCGGCCTTTGACCGTCCCGCCCCCGATTTTTCCCTGGATTTTCTCCGGCCGTATGCGTCCAAAACCTGGCCGGAAATCGAGCGACTGCTGCGGTGAAGATCCCTTCGTTCGCCAAGATCAACCTGGGCCTCGAGGTTTGCCGGAAGCGCCCCGACGGTTACCACGATATCCGGACGTTGTTTCAATGGGTCGATTTTCACGATACGATCGAATTACGTCTGCTTCCCGGGCGGGAGATCCGGCTATTAGGTGACGACCCTTCGATTCCTTGGGACGAAACCAATCTCATGTTTCGGGCGGCCGCCTTGCTCCGGGAAAAAAGCGGGAGCCGGGCCGGGGCGGAGATCGTCGCGACCAAGAAAATCCCGGCCGGCGGGGGATTCGGCGGCGGAAGCTCGAACGCGGCCGTAACTCTCTTGGGCCTCAACGAAATCTGGGGATTGGGCTTTTCGACCGGGGAACTTGAAGCCCTGGGCCGAACCCTGGGGATGGACGTCCCCTACTTTCTTACCGGCGGGCTTTGTCTCGGGGAGGAACGGGGCGATCGCCTGACTCCGCTTTCCGACCTTCCGCCGAAATGGCTCGTCCTTGTCCTCCCTCCTTTCCCGGTTCAGACGCCTTTGATTTACGGCTCTCTGGGTCCGGCCGCCTTGACTTCGGAGTATAAAGTCAGTAAAATTACGCGGTTTCTCGAGACCCGGGAACTCGGTTCCTTGACGAACGCGCTCGAAGAGACGATTTTTCGCTTCTTCCCTCAGCTTGACGAGATCAAAGGCTTCTTGCGGGATCAAGGCGCGGTCTTGTCTCTCGTAACCGGTTCCGGGGCGGGTGTCTTCGGCCTCTTTGAAGACCGCGACGGGGCCGAACGATGCCGGGCCGCCTTGGCCGGCCGTTTCGACGCCGTGTTGACGGCGACGATGAGCCGGGCCCAAGGATGGGACGCGATCACGGCTGGGGTGTCGCCAAGTGGTAAGGCAGCGGGCTTTGGACCCGCCATTCGGGGGTTCGAATCCTCCCGCCCCAGCTCCGGATATAAACGCGCCGGGCGCGAAACATAAAGGAAACGATCATGAAGTTGTTCGCCGGTTCATCCAACCCCGGTTTGGCCCGGGAGATCGCCGCCTACCTGCGGATCGACCTGGGCAAATGCGTACTTGACCGGTTCTCGGACGGGGAAATCCATTTCTATATCGATGAAAACGTCCGGGGAGAGGACATCTTCATTCTCCAGAGCGGGTCCCACGAGGCCAACTTCAACCTTATGGAACTCTTCATCATGATCGATGCCTTCAAGCGGGCCTCGGCCGACCGGATTACGGCGGTCGTTCCCTTCTACGGGTATGCCCGCCAGGACTGGAAAGACCGGCCCCGCGTGCCGATCACGGCCCGTCTCGTGGCGGACCTTCTGGAGACGGCCGGAGCCGACCGGGTTTTGACGATGGACCTGCATTCGCCCCAGATCCAGGGATTTTTCTCCGTTCCGGTGGATAATCTCAACGGCGTCCCGGTCATGGTCAAATATATTCAAAATCTCGGTCTGAAAAACGTCACCGTCGTCTCCCCCGACGCCGGAGGCGTCGGCCGGGCCAAACATTTCGCCCGGCGCCTGGACGCCCCCTTGGCGATCATCGACAAACGGCGCCCGGCCCCCAACGTCGCCCAGGTTTTCAATGTCATCGGAGACGTGGCCGGCCAGACCTGCGTTCTTTTCGACGACATGGTAGACACCGCGGGCACGCTTTGTCTAAGCGCGGAAGCCCTGAAAAACGCCGGGGCCAAGAACGTCCTGGCCTGCACCACGCACGCCGTCCTCTCCGGAAAGGCGCTGGAGAAAATCGAATCCTCGCCCATGGAAAAACTCATCGTGTCCAATACCATCGCTCCGGAAAAGCACCGGGCCTGCGCCAAGATCGTGACGCTTTCCGTCGCCGAACTCTTCGGCGAGGCCATCCGCCGGATCAACGAAAAAAGCTCCGTGAGCTCGTTGTTTGACTAAGGAGGACGACTCGAATGAACCTGACGATTCCCACCCAACCGCGCGAGGCGTTCGGCAAGAACGCTTCGTATCGTATTCGTCAAAGCGGCCGGATTCCGGCCATCCTTTACGGAGAGGGCCGGCCGAACCTCGCCCTTGTCCTGGACAAAAAAGACATCATTCGGATTCTCAAGTCCGAAAGCGGGCTGAACACCCTGTTCAAAGTTGCGATCGAAGGCGGCGAACGGGACGTCATGATCAAGGACGTCCAGATCAATCCGCTGACGGACCAATTGATTCACGCCGACCTGATCCAGATCGACATGAACAAGGCGGTCCGGGTCGAGGTCCCGATCGAGCTCGTCGGCGAAGCCGTCGGCGTCAAGACGGAGGGCGGGTTCATCGACTTCATGACCCGCGAACTGATGGTCGAATGCCTCCCGGCGATGATTCCCGAACATCTGACCGTGAACGTATCGGAGCTCCGCCTCCACCAGTCGATCAAGGTGTCCGACGTCGTCCTTCCCGAAGGGATCAAACTGATCACGGACCCCGGCGCGGTCGTCGCTCTGGTCCAGGTCCCGCATGAGGAGAAAGTTGAGGCGGCCCCGGTGGTCGAGGAAGGCATCGAGGCGGCGGCCCCGGCCGAACCCGAAGTCATCAAGAAGGAGCGGGCCGAAAAGCCCGAGCCGGAGAAATAACAGGTGTGGGCGGTCGTAGGCCTGGGGAACCCGGGCTTGCGGTATGCCGAGACCCGGCACAATGTCGGTTTCATGCTGGTCCGGCGCGCGGCCAAGGATTGGGAGATCCGGCTTCGGAAGCCCAAGTTTTCGGCCAAGACGGGCGAGGGCCGGAGGGCGGGCGAGCGGGTCGTTTTAGCCCTGCCGGAGACGTATATGAACGAGAGCGGGCAAGCCGTCAAGGCGCTCATCGTCGGGATGGAAATCCCGACCGAGCACCTGGTGGTCGTTTTCGACGACGTCGACCTAGCCCTCGGCGAAATTCGCGTCCGCCGCGACGGCGGTCCCGGCACGCATCGGGGTATGACCTCGATCGTCGGGTTGATCGGGCCGTCGTTCCCCCGGATCCGCGTCGGGATCGGGCCCGTGCCCGAAGGCACCGAGATCACGGATTTTGTCCTGGAGGCGTTTCGGCCGTCGGAGAAAAAACTCCTGGCCGGGAGCCTGGACCGGGCCATGGATGCGTTGGAACTTGTCCTGGACGGACAAATCGATCAAGCGATGAATCGCTATAATTAGCGTTCGCCGATTGAGGAAGCGAAAACTTCCTCCTTGCTCCCCCCGCCAAAGAGGGGGATGCTGTCAAACCATAAGGAGGTTTGGATGAAGTTGTATGAAACGGGGTTTCTCCTCGCCCCGAACATGACCGAGGAGGAGGCCGAAGGGGTCGTTCAGAGCCTGGCCGAGGTCGTTCCCCTGAAAAACGGGAAGATGATCCGGATCGAAAAGTGGGGCAAGCGCCGGATGGCGTACGCTATCGGCAAGGCCCACGAGGCCTACTATGTTTTCTTCCATTACGAAGGCGGCGCGGAGATCCCGGCCGAGCTCGCCCGACGGTTCCGCCAGATGGACACGATCATCCGCCATTTGACGCTTCTGAAGGAAACGCAGATGAACGTCCGGAAGAAAAAGAAAGTCAAGAAGAACGCGGGGCCCGGGACGGAAGCGGAGACGGCTTCCCCAGCCGCCGAGCCGAAGCGCGAGGAGGCCTGATCATGGCGGACGAAAGACGGTTTGACCGATCCGACCGGCCGGATAAGCCGGCCTATAAGAAGTTCTTTCCCCCCAAGAAAAAATTCTGTCGTTTCTGCCAGCGGAACGTCAAGTTCATCGATTACAAAAACGCCGATGTTCTGAAAAAGTACATTCCCGACAGGGGACGGATTTCGCCCCGCCGGGTGACCGGAACCTGCGCCTTCCACCAACGCAAACTGGCCGCAGCGGTGAAACGTGCCCGGCACATGGCTCTTCTGCCCTACGTCACCGAGTGAGCCCGGAGGTCCTATGAAAGTCATTCTGAAACACGACGTGGAAAATGTGGGCCGGAAGGGCGACGTCGTCAACGTCGCGCCCGGATACGGCCGCAATTACCTTATCCCCCGCAAGCTCGCCCTCGAAGTGACGTCCTCGAACCTGAAGATGGTCGAAATCGAACGGGCGTCCCTGAAGAAAAAGGTCGAACAGGAGCGGTTGTCCTTTCAGGATACGATCCAGAAGCTCAACCAAGTGACGCTTACGTTCAACCGCAAGACGACCGAGAAGGACCACATCTTCGGCTCGGTCACTGCCGCGGATATCAAGGAGGCGTTGGATGCCCGGGGATTCGCCGTCGACAAGAAACGCATCATCCTCCCCGAACCCCTCAAGCGCCTGGGCAATCACAAAGTCACGATCAAGGTCTATCACGACGACAAGGCCGAAATTCAAGTCGCCGTCGTCGCCGAGGAAGCGCCGGCGGAAGAAGCGGACAAGGCCCCGGCCGAAGTCTGAGGATTCCGACGAAATCCGCGGGCGGGAAAGCCCGAAAGGAGGAGCGGTGGATCTGGATCTCCTGTTTCTGAAACGGACGCCGCCGAACAGCCCGGAAGCCGAACGGGCGGTCCTGGGCGGAATCCTGATCAACTCCAAGAATTACAACGTCGTCCTGTCGAACGTTTTGATCGAGGATTTCTACAAGGACGCTCACCGGAAAATCCTGGAGACGGTCGGCCGGCTCGTGGACAAGGGCGTGCCGGTGGAGCTGCTGGCCGTCAGCGAGGAGCTCCGCCGCGAGGGCCTGCTGGAGGACGTGGGCGGAGCGGCCTATCTTTCCTCCCTGATGGACGGCGTCGCCCGAAACTCCAACGTCGAATACTACGCCCGGATCATCAAGGAAAAGAGCCTTCTCCGGCGGCTCATCCTCTCCTCCGCCCAGATCATCTCCGCCAGCTACGAGGCGAAGGAGGACGCCGACGACCTGGTTAACGCCGCCCAGGCGGCGATGATCGACGTGGCCGAACAACGGAACCGTCGGGGCTTCGTCCCTCTGAGCGAGATCGTCGGGCCGACGATGCAGCACGTCGAAAAGCTTGTCGAAAACCGGGACGCCGTCACCGGCGTAGACACCGGTTTCTACGAGCTCAACAAACTCACGGCCGGCTTTCATCCGGCCGAGCTCGTCATCGTCGCCGCCCGCCCCTCGATGGGCAAGACGGCGATCTGCCTGAACATGACCCAGCACATCGGCCTCCGGGCCGGGAAGGCCGTGGGGTTTTTCTCGATGGAAATGTCCAAGGAGGCCCTCCTCATCCGAATGCTGTGCGCCGACGCGTTGATCGACCTTCAGAGCGTCCGGTCGGGTCTCATCAACGACCGCGACCTGGATCGACTCCGGCTGAGCGCCGAAACCCTCGCCCCCTGTCCGATTTTCCTCGACGAAACTCCCGCCCTCACCCTGGCGGAAATGAAGGCCAAGACCCGACGGCTGAAACTGGAAGGATTCCTCGATATCGTCTTCATCGATTATATCCAGCTGATGCGCGCCGGCGGGCGGTTTGAAAACCGCAACCAGGAAATGTCCTTCATCTCCCGCTCGCTCAAGGAACTGGCCAAGGAATTGTCCATTCCCGTGGTTGGGATCTCCCAGCTCAGCCGCGCCCCGGAGAAAACGCGTCGCGAACCGCGCCCGATGCTCTCGGACCTGCGCGAGTCGGGTGCGATCGAGCAGGACGCCGACGTCGTGATTTTTATCTACCGCCCGGAAATGTATCTGTCGCCCGAGGAAAAGGAGACGCATGCCGAACTCCGGGGGGTCGGGGAAGTGATCGTGGCTAAACAGCGGAACGGGCCGACGGGACACTTCTCGCTGGCCTTTCAAAACAAATTCGCGAAGTTCGAGAACCTCGAATATTCCCGCAGCGGCCCGGAGGACTAAAGCGTGACCGGTGAGCCGACCTCAATTTTCAACCGCTTTTTCGAGCAGTTGGGGGAATTTTCCCAACTGACCGCCCGGACCTTCCGGAGCTTTTTTCAAAAGCCCTGGGAGAGCAAGATCTTCCTCCAGCAATTGGAAGAGATCGGGCTCCGGACCTTGCCGGTCGTTTCCCTGACCGCGGCTTTCGGCGGCCTGGTCTTCGGGCTTCAGAGCTATTACGGCTTTCATAAGTATATCGGCCAGGGGACGGAGGCCTACGGCGGCCCGATCATTGCCGTCGGCCTGGTCCGGGAGCTGATCCCCATCCTCGTCGGCCTCATGGTCGCGGGCCGGGTCGGCTCCTCCATGGCCGCCGAGATCGGGACGATGCGGATCACCGAGCAGATCGACGCCCTGTTCACCCTGTGGGCCGATTCCGTCCGCTACCTGGTCGCCCCCCGCACGGCAGCCGCCTTTTTCATGCTGCCCTGCCTGACCCTGTTCGGCGATTTTATCGGGATTGCCTGCGCCCAGTTTTACAACGTCGTCCTGATGGGCGTGAACGAGACGGTTTATTGGCGCAACACCCTCATGTACCTGGACCTCTGGGACGTTCTCTCGGGTCTGGTCAAGGCCGCGGTGTTCGGTGTCCTGATCGCGATCATCGGGTGCTGGCAGGGGTTGGAAACCGAGGGTGGAGCGGAGGGCGTGGGCCGGGCGACCACCCGGGCCGTCGTCCTGGCCTCGATTTCCATCCTCATCACCAACTTCTTCATGAGCGAGTTTCTCCCGGTCACATTATGATTCGATTCCGCGACCTTCATAAATCCTTCGGCCCGAAACGGGTGCTTTCGGGGCTCGACCTTGAAATCCGGACCGGAGAGACGCTCGTCGTCATCGGCCAGAGCGGTTCGGGTAAAAGCGTCCTGTTGAAGCTCCTGATCGGGATCCTCGACCCGGACCGGGGGGCGGTCTTTGTCGACGACGTCGAGGTGACCTCCCTGGGCCGGGCGGCGCGTCAGGAGACGGCCTGCAAATTCGGAATGCTGTTTCAGGCCGCGGCCTTGTTCGATTCGATGAACGTCGGGGAGAACGTGGCCTTCGGCCTGAAGCGGCGGACGGACCTGGACGAGGCGGCGGTCGTAAAAATCGTCGCCGACAGTCTGACGAAAGTCGGCCTCAAGGGGATCGAACATTTAATGCCTCATGAGCTTTCCGGCGGCATGCGCAAGAGGGTCGGCCTGGCCCGGGCCATCGCTTACCAGCCGGAAATCATCCTGTACGACGAGCCGTCGACCGGGCTGGATCCGATCCGGGCCGACGCGATCAACGACCTGATTCTTTTCCTTCAAAAAGAGATGGGCGTGACTTCGATCGTCATCACCCATGACATGGTCAGCGCCAAAAAAGTCGCTGATCGGATCGCGATGTTATACGATGGAAGGATCATCGCCGTCGGAACCCCCGATGAAATCCGGGATTCTCCCGACCCCGTGGTGCAGCAATTCCTGCTCGGGCGGGCGGACGGTCCGATCAAGAATTGGTAGTGGAGGAAGGCATGAGCCGGAAAATGAGAATCGGTCTTTTTGTCGGCGGGACGTTGGCCGTCCTGGCCGTCTTTATTTTGCTGGTCGGGGACGTGAGCTACCTATTCAAGAAGGCGGGGTACACGGTGAACGTCGACGTCCCGACCGCGGCCGGGCTGGATTCCAAGGCCGTGGTCAAAATGGCCGGCGTCAAGATCGGTTTCGTTCGAGACATCCAACTTTCGGGAATCCGCGCCCGGGTCATCATGGGAGTCGATTCCGGGGTCCGGGTTCCAAACGATTCGAAGGCCGTGTTCTCCACGCTCGGTCTTCTCGGCGAGAAATACGTCGAGATCGACCCCGGAAAATCCCCGGTGTTTTGCCGGGACGGCGACACCATCCAGGGCGGCCAAAAAGCGGGATTTGATCAGGTGGGCGAACTCCTTTCGTCCCTGGGGGGAGAACTTCAGGCGGCCGCCGTTTCTCTCCGTGAAGTCCTGGACGAGGAAACGCGGACGAAAATCAAGGCGGCCCTGGACGGGGCGGCCGGCGCAGCCGGGGAATTGCGCACGTTTTTAGACCGGAGCCGGGGCGGGTTCGACGCCCTGATTCAAGGGACGAACCAAACGGTCGAGGGGATCGGCCGGACGGCCGATGAAGCGGCGGCGAATCTTGAAAAAACGCTGGCCGTTCTCCGGGACACAATCCAGGAAAACCGCGATTCGCTGAAGAACGATTTGAACGGGATCGGCGAAGCGGTGGAGAAGCTCCGCCAGCTTCTCGAACGAATCGAGAAGGGCGAGGGAACAGCCGGCAAATTGATCCGGGACCCAGACCTGTATGACGAAGCCTCGGAGGTCCTTTCATCCGTTAAAAAAACCGCCGGAGTTCTTTCCGGCGTCAAGGGATATGTCGATTTTCAAACGGGGTATTACGGCGCAAGCGACCTCGTTCGGGCCGGACTTTCGGCCGGCCTCCGGCCGACCGAGAAATCATTCGTCGAGGCCGGGTTGGTCCGGGACCCCTGGGCCGGGCGGTTCAAGTTTTCGCTCCAGGGAGGCTTCCGCCTCGGACGGTTCGCCCCGCGATTGGGGTTCATCGAGAACGAACTTGGCGTCGGCCTCGATTACTCGGGCGGCGATTTTTGGGGCTTGAGCCTCGAAGGATTCGACTTTAACCGGGCCGAAAGCCCGCGGGTTCGGTTGACCGGGAAAATTTTTCCGGCCCGGAACGTCTATCTGCTGGCCGGTTCCGATGATTTCACCCTGGCCGGCCGCCGGGAATTTTTCTTCGGCCTCGGCCTGATCCTTCGATGAAAGAGAAATCGTATTTCGTTTGTCAGAGTTGCGGGGGGAAATCCCCCAAGTGGATGGGCCGCTGCCCGACCTGCGGCGAGTGGAACACGATGGTCGAGGAGGCGGAGGTCGATGTTGCCCCGCTTGTCGAACAGGCGTTCGCCCCGGCCGAGCCGATCGCTTACAAAGACGTGAAAAATCTGGCCGCGCCACGGGTTCGGGTCAAAATCGAGGAAGTCGACAAGGTCCTCGGCGGCGGCGTCGTCCTGGGATCCTTGGTTTTGATCGGCGGCGAGCCCGGCATTGGAAAGTCCACCCTTCTTTTGCAAGTGTCCCGCGATTTTGCGGTCGGCGACGCTTCGGTCCTCTATGTCTCGGGCGAAGAGTCGCTCGACCAAATCAAGCTCCGGGGCGAACGTCTGGGCGTCGGCGGGGGGCCGCTGTATCTTCTCGCTGAAACGAACCTGGAGCGGATCCTCGCCCAGGCCGAGAAACTGAAACCCCGGGTTCTGGTTCTCGATTCGATCCAGACGGTTTATTCCTCGAAACTTTCTTCCAGCCCCGGGACGATCAGCCAGGTCCGCGAGGTCGCCAACCAGGTGTTCCGCTTCGCCAAACGAAACGGCGTCCCCGCGTTTCTCATCGGCCACATCACGAAGGAAGGGTCGCTGGCCGGGCCCAAGTCGCTGGAGCACATCGTCGACGTCGTCCTTCTTTTCGAGGGCGAGCGCGACCACAGCCACCGGGTGCTGCGGGCCTTGAAAAACCGGTTCGGTCCGGTCTCCGAACTCGCGATTTTCGAAATGACGGCGGCCGGCCTGGAGGCGATCCCCGACCCCTCGGCCTTCTTTCTCAAGGAGCGGCCGAAAAACGAGTCGGGAAGCGTCGTCGTGGCGACGATCAAGGGGACGCGCCCGCTGCTCATCGAAGTCCAGTCGCTCGTGTCGCCGACGTTGTTCGCTTCCAATCCGCCGCGGATGACGGTCGGCCTCGATCACTACCGGACGTCGATGCTGCTGGCCGTGATCGAACGCAAGCTGGGATATACGTTCGGGGCCGAGGACATTTATCTCAACGTGGCCGGCGGGCTCGAGATCGGAGAGCCGGCGGCCGATTTGGGTATCGTCCTGGGGATCGTTTCGTGCCTGATGAACCGCCCGGTGCCGGCCGGCCTGGCAGTCTTCGGCGAGGTCGGGCTCAGCGGCGAAATCCGGTCCGTCGGCCAGGCGGTCGCCCGGGTCAAGGAAGCCGCCGCCCTGGGATTCGGGACGATTCTTCTGCCGGAGGGAAACGCCGCCGGCCTCGCGAAGGAAAAACTCGACGGGGTCCAGTTGCTCGGCGCCAAAACCCTTCGACAGGCGGTCGACCTCGTTTTTTGATATGATAGGATCCGTTCGGATCATCCGCTGAAGAAGGATTCGGCTATGGGAATCGTGATTTTCCGGATTATCTTCGTCGCCGTGACCGCCGCGGCCGGCTATTTCATCCCCCCGTTCGGGGCCGACCCGGTCCTGGCCGCCGTCATCGCCGGGCTCCTGGCCCTGGGGACCCTCTTGCTCGAAGTGAGAATTCGAAAAGCTTCGTTCAAGATCATCTGGGGCGCCGTTGTCGGCACACTTCTCGGCGTTGTTTTGGGCTGGATTCTGGGGGCGGCCTATCAATCCACGGCCGCCGATCCCCGCACGGCTTCCTTTCTTCGAATCATGTTTCTTCTCCTCCTGCCCGCGGCCGGTTTCCTGATCGGGACGAGCAAGTCGGAGTGGCTTGACCCGGCATATCTTTTCCGCTTTTTCCGGGAAAAAAACGGCGGCCGGGTTTATAAAATCCTGGATACGAGCGTCATCATCGACGGCCGGATCGCCGAGATCTGCGAGGCCGGTTTTCTTGAAGGGACGCTGGTCGTGCCGCAATTCGTCCTCAAGGAGTTGCAGTCGGTGGCCGACTCCCCGGACGGGCTCAAGCGCCAGCGCGGCCGCCGCGGCCTGGACATCCTCGACCATCTCCAGAAGTCCAAGACCGCCAACGTGATGATCACGGAGATGGATTTTCCGGAAATCCGCGAGGTGGACAGCAAGCTCATTGAACTGGCCAAGCGGCTCGAAGCCAAGATCGTGACCAACGACGTCAATCTAAACAAGGTCGCCCGGCTCCGCGGCGTGGCCGTCCTCAACATCAACGAAATGGCCAACGCCATCAAACCCGTCGTCCTTCCCGGCGAATCCATGATGGTCTATCTCATCAAGGAAGGGAAGGAAAAGGACCAGGGCGTGGCCTACCTGGACGACGGCACCATGGTCGTCGTTGACAACGCCCGCCGAATGATCGGCCACAACGTCGACATCATGGTCACGTCCGTCCTCCAGACGACCGTGGGCAAGATGATCTTCGGCCGATACAACGACGAGGCCAAATGACCCGGACCGCGGCCGTGATCGTCGCCGCCGGTTCCGGCGCACGGTTTGGCGGAGCCAAGCAGTTCGCTCCCCTGGGAGGCCGGCCCCTGGTCGATTGGAGTTGCGAGGCGTTTCAGACGCATCCGCGGATCGACGACATCGTCCTTGTTTTGCCGGAGACGTCGGCCAAGCCGGAATACATCCGGCGTTTCCCCAAGATCCTCGATGTCGTTTCCGGCGGCGCGCGCCGCCAGGATTCCGTTTGGGCGGGGGTCAAACGGCTGGATGCGCATCAAACGGGGTTTGTCCTCATTCACGACGGCGCCCGGCCGCTCGTCCCGGCCGAAGTGATCGACCGGGTGCTTACCGCCGCGAAAAATTACGGGGGGGCCGTTCCCGTCATTTTTTCCGAAGACACCCTGAAGGAAATCGACGCTGACCGCATCGTCCGGACTCTCGACCGGGACGGCATCGGTCGCGTTCAGACCCCGCAGGGTTTCGCCCATGATCTTCTCCGGCGGGCCCTGGTTGAGGCCTTCGACGCCGGATTTTCGGGACCCGATGAGGCGTCGCTTGTCGAACGCCTGGGGGAGACGGTGGCCGTCGTTTTGGGCGATCCGAGAAACATCAAGATCACGACGCCCCTGGATTTAATCACCGCGGAGGCGATCCGGCATGAGAATCGGCCTGGGATATGACGTTCATCGGTTGACGGCCGGCCGGCCTCTTTATCTCGGCGGCATCCGGATTCCCCACGACAAGGGCCTGCTCGGGCATTCCGACGGCGACGTGATCATCCACGCCGTCATCGACGCGCTCCTCGGGGCTTCCGGGGAAGGCGATATCGGGCGCCTGTTTCCCGATTCGGATCCCGGCCTCAAGGACGTCCGGAGCGTGAAATTGCTGAAAGACGTCGTTTCGCGCCTGCGGAAAAAGAGGCTCCGGGTCGATCACGTCGACGTCATCGTTGTCGCCGAATCTCCCCGGCTGGGCCCTTATTTCGAGGCGATGAAAGAAGTCCTCGCGCCCCTCCTCGGCGTTCCCCTGGACCGCTTGGGGCTCAAGGCCAAGACCAACGAGGGGCTCGGCGATATCGGCCGCGGCCGGGCGATCGCCTGTTGGGCCGTTGCTTCGCTTCGGACCGGCTCTCGGAGTTATAAGCGGGACTGAACCGCCGGAAAATCAATTGCCTTCCGGGCGGCCGGAAGAAAGACTTCACTATTATTCCACGCGACGGATATTTTAGGGGAAGAAAAACCTCCTATCTCGCGTCTAAGGAGAAAGGAGTCAACATGAAAAAAATCACGTTAGCGGCCCTAGCGATTTTGTCGTTGGGTCTCCTGGCCGTCGCGGCGGTCAATGTCAGCGGGTCCTGGGAGATGACGATGACAACGCCGCGGGGCGAGAGGAAGTCGGATGTCGTCTTTGTCCAGGACGGCGAAAAACTGACCGTCACTATGAACCGGATGAACCGCGACGGAAACATGGAAGAAACCAAATCCGAGGGGACCGTCAAGGGCAACGTCATTGAGTGGAAAACGACGCGGCAAAGCCGCGATGGCAGGGAGATGACCATCACTTATAAGGGAACCATCGTCGACGACAACAATATGAAAGGAACGATGGAATTCGGCGGCGGCCCCGGCGGCCCTCCGGGCGGCATGGGCGGCGATCGGCCGCCGGCGCCCGAGTGGAAGGCCGTCCGCAAAGCCGGTTAAACCTTCACGAACCCTCCTTTTTGCTCCCTCCAATACAGGCCCCCGCTGCGGCGGGGGCCGCTTTTTTATCCGGGAGGGGTTGCCTTTCAGGCTCCTTTCGGCCCGGGGCCCGGCCCCCCGAATCTTGCGTGAACGGCCGGGCGTTCCGTCCCGGCCGATGAGGGATTTTGCTATAATGATGCCGGTCTTTATGGCCGTTGGCCTTTCCCGACCCGGGAGGGGACGGTTGGACTGATTTTCGGGTAGGTCTTTTCCCGGGGGGAAGAATTCCCCCGCCTTCGCGTCTAATGGATGTCGGAGGCAAACGAGCGTGAATACGCATGGACGAAACGACGCTGGTCGAGCTGTCCCGGAACGGACGAAGGGACGCATTCGAAACGCTGGTTCGCATGTATAACCGGAAGGTTTTTGCCCTGGCGTACGGCTTCGTTCGGGACCAGGCCACGGCCGACGACCTCGCCCAGGAGATCTTTTTAAAGGTCTACCAGTCGTTACCGTCGTTTCGGGCCGAGTCCGGGTTCGGCACCTGGATTTACCGGATCGCCGTTAATCACGTCAAGGATCATTTACGGAAATCGTCCCGGCGAAAAACAGTTTCGCTCGACCAGGTCGGTGAAAGTCCGGCGGCGGTTGACGACGGGGCCGAGGCCCGCGTCCGGGAACGCGAAGAGGGAAACCGCCGGAGCGAGGTTTTCCGGGTTCTAGAGACGTTGCCGCCGAAATATCGGATGATTCTCGCGCTTCGGGACGTGGAAGGGCTTTCTTACGAGGAAGTCGCCCGGGTTCTTGGGATCGCCCCGGGGACGGTCGATTCTCGGCTTTTCCGCGCCCGCAAAATGCTCCGGAAAAAAATGGAGCCGTATCTTCGGGCGGAAGGAGGAAGGCCATGAACTGCCACCGGGTGGAACGTCGGTTTCTCGCATCCTTTGACCGGGATCTTCCCGCGTCAACCCGCCAAGCCGTGGAACGGCACCTTGAGGCGTGCCCGGACTGCCGAAAACGAGCCGGGGAATACCGGGCGCTTCGAAACCGGCTTTCGGGTGTCCTTGTCCCCGAGCCCCTTCCCCGGTTCTGGGAACGGCTCGAATCCCGGATCGGCGAAAGCCGCGAGGCCGGGGCCTCCGCCCTTTGGGCGCGCCTATGGGCCCGGGCGATCCCCGTATCCTTGTCCCTGATCGCCGGATTCGTCGTCGCCACCCTGTTCTTTCTCCCTTCCTCCCGGGCCGTCGATTTATCCGGGGCCGAGGCGTTGGTTCTTACTGAAGGCAATCCGATCGCGGAAACCAAATCGATCATCGACGAGGGGCGTCGCGATGTCCGCGACCTGACGGTTCTGTTCGCCGCGTATGAACAACCCGTCGGAAAGAGATGAAGACCATGAAACAAACACGCCTGGGAATCGTTCTTTCCTTGTTGCTTGCGTTTGCCGCGGGCGCGGCGGCCGGAATCTTTGCCGATCGTTTTCTTCTCACCTCCCGGGGACACCATCGGCCCGGCCCGTCTCCGGAAAAATGGGAGAAGGCCCTCGGCCTCTCGGAGGGTCAGAAAACCCAGATTCACGAAATTTTTAAGAAAAACGACAGCCGGGTCAACGAGCTTCGGTCCGATTTCTTCAAACACGTGGCGGAAATCCGGTCTGAAATCCGGAAAGAAATCGACGCCGTCCTGACGCCGGAACAAAAGGTCAAGCAGGACGCCCTGATGGAAAAATACCGCGAGACGCGGAAAAAAGACGCCGGGGATCGGCCGGCCGATCCCGGCCCCCGCCCGGAAGGCGGTTTTTCGAAGGAGAACAGCGATGAAAAAGAAAATTCTGATGGGAGCGGTGATCCTGGCCATCATCGCGGGACTGATCCTGGGCTTTTCCTTTTTTAAAAAAGGCAAGGTCGAGGTTCCCAAATACCGCACCGAGGCCCTGACCACGGGCGACATCGAGGCCCTGGTCGTCACGTCCGGAACGGTCAACCCCGTCGATATCATCGAAATCGGCAGCCAGGTTTCGGGCAAGATCGTCACGCTCCACGCCGACTTCAATTCCGTCGTCAAGGCCGGCCAGGTCGTTGCCGAAATCGACCAGGACATTCTGAAAGCGAAGGTCGAGCAGAACGAAGCCAGCTACCAGAGCCGCCAGGCCTCGCTGGAACAGGCTAAAATCAACTTGGAAAACGCCAAGAAGAAATGGGACCGGACCCAGGATCTTTTCAGCCGGCAACTCGTGTCCTACGAGGACAAGGAAACGGCCGAGGCCAATTATATCGGGGCGAAGGTCAACCTTCAGGTGGCGGAGGCGAGCCTGGCCCAGCAGAAATCCGCCCTCGACCAAAGCAAGGTCGACTTGTCCTACGCCATCATCCGCTCCCCGATCGATGGAACGGTCATCACCCGGAACGTCAACATCGGCCAGACGGTGGCCGCCGGTTACACGACGCCGGTTCTTTTCAAGGTCGCGAGCGACCTGACCAACATGCAGGTCGAGTGCCCGGTGGACGAGGCCGACATCGGCCGGGTGAAGGAAGGACAGAAAGTCCGGTTTTCCGTCGACGCGTTCCAAGGGGAGGTCTTCACCGGCGAAATCCTCCAGGTCCGCAATTCGCCGACGACATCCAACAACGTCGTCACGTATGCGACGATCATCAAAACGAGCAATCCGGAATTGAAATTGAGGCCGGGGATGACCGCGACCGTATCCATCGTCACCGGGGAAGCCCGGGGCGCCATCAAGATTCCCAACTCGGCCCTCAAGTTCACGCCGTCGCTTTCCGATGAGGAAATGAAGAAGATCTTCGAGGAAGTCCGGGCGGAAATGAAGCCCAAGCAGTCGAACCAAAACCAGGGCGAGAGCCGGGAACAAACCTCGGGGGGTGTTCCGCGCCCGGATTTTGCCTCGATGACTCCCGAAATGAAGCAAAAGATCGCCCAGGCCCGGACTCGCGACGGCTACGGCCGGGTCTGGATTCTCGAGGATTCGGGCAAAATCCGGCCTGTGCCCATCCGGACCGGTGTGACCGACAACTCCTATTCCGCCCTGATCTCCGGGGACTTAAAAGAAGGCTTGAAGGTGATTCTGGGCACGGGCGCCGGCGCGGCCGCGACGACGAACCAACAGGGTGGCCCCATGCCCGGCATGATGTTTATGGGCCCTCCGCGCCGTTAAGCGCGGGTGAAGGGACGAAACGATCATGGATAAGAATATCATCCGCCTGGAGAACCTGATCAAGACGTACATTGTCGGAGAGACCGAGGTTCGGGCCCTCCGCGGAGTGAGCAATATCGTCCCGGCCGGCGATTTCGTGGCGATCATGGGCGCTTCGGGGTCGGGAAAGTCGACTTTGATGAACATCATCGGATGCCTCGACAAGCCGACCGACGGCCGATATTTCCTGGACGGGGAGGACATTTCCACCCTCGACCGGAACGCGCTGGCCGGCATCCGCAACAAGAAAATCGGCTTCGTTTTTCAATCCTTCAACCTCCTCCCCCGGACGACGGCCCTGGAAAACACGGAACTCCCGCTGATTTACGCCAACGTGACCCATAAAGAACGGACGGCCAGGGCGATGGCCTCGCTTTCGGCCGTCGGCCTCAAGGGCCGGGAGGCCCACAGGACGAACCAGTTGTCGGGCGGAGAACAGCAGCGGGTCGCGATCGCCCGGGCGCTGCTCAATCGGCCCCGGCTCATCCTGGCCGACGAGCCGACGGGTAACCTGGATTCCAAAACGAGCGACGAGATCATGAACATTTTCGAGAAGCTCAACCACGAAGAGGGCATCAGCATCGTCATGGTGACCCATGAGGCGGACATCGGCGTCCGGGCCAAGCGCCGCATCCATATGAAGGACGGCCTCATCGTCCGGGAAGATTAGCCAAGGAGAGAAGGAATGAACGTCTTGCGAATATTGCGAGTGTCGCTCCGGGCCCTGGCCCGGAACAAGATGAGGACGTTTCTCACCTGCCTGGGGATCATCATCGGCGTCGCGGCCGTAATCGCCATGGTCAGCATCGGCGCGGGCGCCCGGGCGGCCGTCGAATCCCGGTTTGCAGCCATGGGCACGAACTTGATTTCTGTCGGCGGCAGTCATCGGAGCATGGGTGGCGTCCAAACCCAAACCGGCCAATACAACCGACTGACGATCGAAGACGCCAACGCGATCGCCAAGCTTCCCTCCGTCGAAGCGATCTCCCCCAGTGTTAGAAGCCGGGCCCAAGTTGTTTACGGCAGTAAAAACTGGAATACCCAGATCCAGGGGACGGGAGAGGCCTATCCTCTCGTCCGCAAATGGGATGTCGTGGCCGGTTCCTACTTCGACGACAGCATGGTTCGTTCGGCGGCCAAGGTCTGCGTGATCGGGGCCGACATCCAAAAAAATCTCTTTGACGAAGGGGAGAATCCCGTCGGCAAAACGATCCGCATCAACAAGGTGCCGTTTCTTATTCTCGGCGTCTTCAAGGCCAAGGGCGAATCGGGCGGCTTCGGCAGCCGCGACGACATGATTTGCGTCCCGTACACGACGGCGATCAAACGCCTCCAGAGAGCGGAGAACATTGAGTCCATTGACGTTTCGGCGGTTTCTGCGACCAAGACGACCGACGCGCAGAATGAAATCACCGATCTTTTGCGGAGCCGCCATCGGATCGGAGAGGGCGCCGAAGACGACTTTCAAGTCCGGAACATGGCCGAGATCGCCGAAGGCGCAGCCGAGGCGACCGGGATTTTAACGATCCTGCTCGGATCGATCGCCTCGATCTCCCTTCTTGTCGGCGGCATCGGGATCATGAACATCATGCTGGTTTCGGTGACTGAACGCATCCGGGAAATCGGCATCCGGATGTCCATCGGTGCCCGGGAACGCGATATTCTCCTCCAATTCTTGGCCGAAGCCATCGTCCTCAGCCTTTTGGGAGGAATTCTCGGAATTGCCTTGGGCGTCGGAGTATCCAAGCTCTTGAAGTACATTTCGATTTTTTCCTCCATCACGACCATGGTGTCCTGGACCTCGGTCCTCCTGGCCTTCCTGTTTTCGGGATCGGTGGGGATTTTCTTCGGGTTTTATCCGGCCCGGAAAGCCTCCAAACTCGATCCGATCGAAGCCTTGCGTTACGAATAAGGGCGGACGGACGATTCTTCCCAGAATATTGAAAATCGCCGAAGGAGAAATAAATATGAACATCCCGCGACGGATCGCCGCGACCGGAGTGCTGGCCTTACTGGCCGTGGCTCTTGTGGCTCAGGAGCCGCCAAAGACGATGTCCCTGACCTTGGACGAGTGCATCGTTCGGGCTCTTAAAAACAACCTTTCCATCCAGGTGGCCGTTTTAACGCCTCAGGATTCCGAGCTTTCCATCCGGCAGGCTATGGAGAAATACTTGCCGACCTTCAGCTTCGGCTTTTCAAAGCGAAACTCGAGCAACGCCTCGTATTCCTGGCTGGAATCCCAGGACCGGACTCTGACCAAGAACGGGAATTATTCCGCTCAGGTCACGGAAACGATCCCTCTGGGCGGAACCGTAACGCTCGGGATGACTTCGGCCATGACGAACACCAACCAGACCGGAACGACAATCAATCCCCGTTACAACAGCCAGCTCCAGTTCAGCTTCTCCCAGCCGCTGCTCCGGAATTTCGGGGTGAAAATGACCCAAAAGGACATCGTCGTCGCCCGGAACAATCTGGACGTTTCCGAGATCCAATTCGCTCAAACCGTCCAGGACACGATCTACAGCGTCGTCCAGGCGTATTGGAACCTGGTGTACAGCATCGAGAACCTCAAGGTCCAGCAGAAATCGCTCGACCTGGCCCGGGATTTTCTGGCAAAAAACCAGAGATCCGTGGAAATCGGAACGCTGGCGCCTCTGGACGTTCTGACGGCCGAAAGTGAAGTCGCGACGCGCGAAGCGGTCATCCTTTCGGCCGAGGCGTCGGTCAAGGCCAATGAGGATCAAATTAAAAACCTTCTCAATTTCACGCCGGAGGAGGAAAGCGGGCTTCGGGACATTGTCGCTCTCGATTCCCCCCGCTTCGAGGAACGCCGAATCGAAGTCGGCCAGGCGTTATCCGTGGCCAAGGAGAAGAGGCCCGATCTCCGGATTTCCCGGATCAACCTCAAGACCGAGGACCTCAACCTCGATTATGCCAAGAATCAGCTTCTCCCCTCCTTGAGCTTCAACGCCTCCTACGCCAGCCCGGGCGTCTCGGGAACGCAGTTGATTTACGACAGCGATTATTTCGGCAACGTCATCGGGACCATCCCCGGATATTGGTCGGATTCATGGAATGACGTTTTCGGGTTCAAATATCAAAATTGGAGCGTCGGGCTGACCTTGGACATCGGCCTGAACACGATCCTGTCCCGGGCCGCCTATGCCCAGGCCCAGCTGTCGATGAAGACGGCGCTTCTCAACATGAAGAATTCCGAGCAGTCCGCCGTTTTGGAAATCCGCAACTCCGTCCGGACCCTCCAAACGACCTACAAGCAGGTCCAGGCCTACAAGGTTGCCCGCGACCTGGCGGAAAAAAAGCTCGCCGCCGAGGAGGAGAAACTCCGCGTCGGTTTGAGCACGAATTACATGGTTCTCCAATACCAACGCGACATGACGACCGCCCGGGTCCAGGAATTGAAGGCGATCATCGACTACAACATCGCCCAGGCCGATTTGGACCGGTCGATGGGGACGCTCCTGGAAAGCAAAAACATCCGGATCGCCGATTTGCTCGGCGGCCGATCGAATTGACGGTTTTTCCTTCGCGGATGCGTTCCCCTCCGGGAGGGCGCGAAAGGCAGGACAAAATCCTCCGCGTAGGACTATGGCGAAAGGATTCTTTCTATGAATTCTTTCTCGTCATTGCCCTTGTTTCAGACGAGCTTTGTCGTCCTTCGGGAGGGGCCAGGCCCCGAGCCAGGACAAAGTCTTCCACGTAGGGCTACACTGACAAATGCGAGCATTTTATCGGCGTTGCCCTAGCTTCGGGCAAGGCCCTTCACGAAGGGCTATGACGAGAAATGCGGGCATTTCTCGCCATTGACCGACGAAGGCGGCGGTAATAACATATGCGGGTGAAAACGAAGCGATGGATACGGCCGGCGCGGAGGCTCATATGCGTCTCAGCCGCCGTCATTCATTTGGGTTTCGTCGTCGCCGCGGCTCTGCCCGGGATCGTCTTTTGCCATCGGCCCGGGGGGCGGGTCGCGGTGGAATTTTCCGGCCCGGGCGGTTCCTGCCTTTGCGATGAATGCGAGCATTGCCTGAAACATCTCGCCGAGGCGGCGGCCGCCGGCCGTCAAAACGGCCCGGTCATCGACGCTTGCCACTGCGCCCACGAACCGTTCCTGAACCAGGCCGATCGGTTTGCGTTCAGGCGCGACGAGACCCTCCGTTTGCCGGGGATGAGCGGGCCCGTTTCCATTGTTGCCGCCCTTTTAGCGGAACCTGACCGAGCGGGTGTCGCGTCCGACGTCCGTTTTCCTTCCACCGCCCCGCCTTCCCTTCCCGACCAAGCGGGCGTCCTGCGCTGCTAGGTCGCCTCCTCGTCCGGAGGCTTTTCGGCCGCCGGTCCCCCGTCCGGAGATTATCCTAGTCTCCGGTCCCTGTCGTCATCCCGCCGAGAGGAGTCGGTCCCATGAACGCACAGCCGAATGAACGAAACATCCGCCGGAGAGCGGGGCTTCTATTCTCGATTTTCTTTTTCTCCAGCGCCGTTGTTTTTACGCAGGAGCCGCATCGGGACATCCCTGCGGAACTGTCCCTGTCCCGGGCCGTCGAAACCGCTTTGGCCGGCCATCCCGATATTCTCCTGGCCCGGGAGGAAGTCAAGGCGGCCTCCGCCCGCCGGATGCAGATGGAAGCCCGCCCCGATCCCCTGCTTTCTGTCGGGACGGCCGGAATTCCCTGGACGCTTAAATCCGGCGAGGTCGAAACCGAATACTCTCTCGGGATGGAACAAGCGTTCGAGTTTCCCGGCCGCCGGACGGCCCGGGTCGAAATCGCCCGGCACGACGAGGACGCGGCTTCCCTGGAAATCGAGCGCATCGGGCTTCTCCTGACCGCCAAAGTCAAGAAAGCCTATTACCGGGCAATCCTGGCCGATCGGACGCTTCAGGCCACGGAGTCGCTTTCCGGTCTTCTTGACCGGTTTCTGGAAGCGATGACGATCCGTTTCGAAAGCGGGGATGCCGCCTATGGCGATATTCTGAGGACCAGGATTGAGAAGGCCAGGCTCCAGAACCGCCTGATCGAAGCTCGGAGGGAAAGGGATGCATCCCGGGCCGAGCTTCTTCTCTTGCTCGGCATCCCTACGGAAAATCAGGTTCGGTTGACGGACGACCTGACCTTTCGGCCGTTTGAATCTTCGCTCGGTCAAATCCTTGAATCGGCAATAACGAACCGGCCGTCGATGCGGCTTGCCCGCCTTCGGGAATCCCGGGCCGCTGTCGAAATTCGCCTGGCTTCCCTGGCCGGGAAGCCCGATTTCGAAGCCGGCCTTTTCATTCCCAGCAAAAACATCCGGGGCTGGGGATTTTCCCTCGGCCTCAGCCTGCCCCTTTCAAAGGTACGGGCGGAAGGCCTCCGGGCGGAGGCGGCCGCCGCGCGGGAAAAAGGCCTGATCCAGACCTCCGCCCTGGTTCGCCGTCTTACCGTCCTCATCGGCACGGCTCACGCGAATGCCCGGGCTGCCGAAGAGCAGGTCAAGGTATTCGAACAAAAACTCCTGGCTGAAATCGAAGCCGAAATCGATAACGGATTGGAACAATACCGGCTCGGCCGGATCGAAGCCTACGCCCTTCTCGACCTCTTCCGCTCGCTTTCCGAAGCGAGGATCGAGCATTTGAACGCCCTCTACTTATATGCCGTCGCCCTGGCCGAGATGGAAACGGCGGGCGAAGAATTCTGAACGCGGAGTAGGAACATGAACAGGACAAGAAATATTTTGGCTTTGATGATGATCATCGCGATCGGCTTTTATCCGGCCTGCCGGCCTGGAAACGCTCCTTCCGAAACCGGGCTTGCGGATGAAGATCGCCAGAACGCGCCGACCGGTACGGTGACTCTTTCAGCCGAGGCCCAAGCCGACGGAGGAATCGTCGTGGCCCAGGCGAAAAGAACCGTTTTGGCCGGGAAAATATCCGCTCCGGGCGAACTCGATTTCGATGCCCGGCGGTTGGTCGAGGTCTCGGCCCGGGCGGACGGCCGGATCGAACGGGTCGCGGCCGTCGCCGGCGACAGGGTTTCCTCCGGACAGGTATTAGCCGAAATCTACAGCCGGGAATACCTGGCGTCGCAGACGGAAGTCCTTCAAGCCGTCTCCCGAGCGGCCCGTCTTCGCGGCGATCCCGAGGAATCCGCCGCGAACGCATTTCTCCAGGCCGCCCGCCGGAAACTCCACCCGCTGGGATTGGAGGACACGGATATCGATGCCTTGATCGCGGCGGGAGAAGTCCGGCCGTTTCTTTCGGTCCGGGCGCCGTTTTCCGGGACGATCATCGAGGCCCCGGCCTTGGCCGGCGCCCACGTGGACATGGGCGGATCCTTGTTCAAGCTGGCCGATATGTCGAGCCTTTGGGCGTGCGTCCACATCTTCGAGAAAGATCTCTCCGGAATCCGGGCCGGTTCGGACACGATCCTTCGGACCCAGGCCTACCCGGACCGGGAATTTATGGGACGCCTCGTTCTTATCGGCGCGGTCATGGATGAAAAAACCAGGACCGTGAAGGGACGGGTCGAAGTCGGAAACATCGACGGCAGCCTGCGCGCGGGCATGTATGTCGAAGCGGCGATCTCCTCCGGAGCGGAGCGGTCGGCTCTCGTCGTTCCCGCGGCCGCTCTCCAGGAATTCCAATCCCGGCCTATCGTGTTCGTCAAGACCGGCGCGACGACGTTCGTTCTGCGCCCGGTCGAAACGGGCGCGCGGACGGCCGCCGAAATCGAGATCACCAACGGGCTTTCGGCGGGGGAATCGGTCGTGACCGCAGGTTCCTTTTTGATCAAATCCGAACTCCTGAAATCCAGCCTGGGAGACTGACATGGGCATGATTGACAACCTGGTTGACCGGTCGCTCCGCAACCGCCTGCTGGTCATTGTCGGCGTTGTCCTGCTCATCGGGTTCGGAATCTGGTCGTTTCTAAAGATTCCTCTCGACGCCTTTCCGGACGTCACCAACATTCAGGTCGAAGTTCTCTCCACAGCGCCGGGCCTGGCTCCACTGGAAGTCGAAAAATTCGTCACTTACCCCGTCGAAATGACCCTTCGCGGCCTGCCCCGCCTTTCCCAGTTGCGCTCGGTTTCCAAATTCGGGTTGTCCGTCATTACCGTCGTCTTCGAGGACGGGGTCGACATCTACTTCGCCCGCCAGCAGGTTCTGGAGCGCCTGATCGAGGCCAGGGAAAAAGTTCCCCGGGGCATCGAAATCGGCATGGGCCCGATTTCCACGGCCATGGGGGAAATTTACCAGTATACGCTGGAAGGTTCGCTTCCCGACGAGGAGACGGCGTGCGTGGAACGGTTGACCGAATGGCGGACGGTCCAGGATTGGATCCTGGCGCCGATTCTCAAGTCCGTTCCCGGTGTCAGCGAGATCAATTCCTTCGGCGGGTACATCCACCAGTACGAAGTCACGGCCAACCCGGATCGTCTGTTGAAGTACGACTTGACGCTTTCCGACCTGGCCGGGGCTCTGGAAAAAAACAACGTCAATGTCGGGGGAAACATCCTCGAGACTCCCTCAGGGCAGGCTCTGATTCGCGGCGTCGGCCTCTTGCAGTCGGCGGCCGACATGGAACGGATCGTCCTCAAGTCCGAATCGGGGACCCCGGTGCTTCTTCGCGACGTCGCTACGGCCCGGGCGGGCCAGGCCGTGCGGCAGGGGGCGGCCGTCAAGGACGGCCGCGTGGAGGCCGTCGGAGGCGTGGTCATGATGCTTCGCGGCGCCAACGGCCGCGAGGTTGTCCGGACGGTGGAAGCCCGGGTGGCTGAGATCAACGCGGGCTCCGTCCTGCCGAAGGGTATCAAGATCGTTCCTTTTTACAAGCGTTCGGACATCGTCCGGGCCAGCCTTCATACGGTCAGTGAAGCCCTGATCATCGGGTCGTTGTTCGTCATCCTGGTGCTGTATCTTTTCCTGCGCAGTTTCCGGGGCGCCTTCATCGTCATCCTGGCCCTGCCGCTTTCGGTGCTTTTCACTTTCATCACCATGCGACTGGCCGGGCTTTCGGCCAATCTGATGTCGCTCGGCGGGTTGGCCATCAGCATCGGAATGATCATTGACGCCACAATCATCCAGGTTGAAAATGTCCAGCGCCATCTCTCCGAAGCGGGGGCCGGTACGGCGAAACTCCAGACCGTGTTCAAGGCCGTCCTGGAAGTTCGCAAACCCAGCATTTTCGGCGAGCTCATCATCGCCCTCGCCTTCATCCCGATCTTCGCCCTCCAGGGCATTGAGGGAAAGATGTTCCTGCCGTTGGCCTTTACCCTCGTCATCGCCCTTTTCGCCTCGCTGTGTCTTTCGCTGCTGGTCATCCCGGCGTTCTGCCATCTTTTTCTCAAGGCCCGGGGCGAAAAACGGATCATCCTGGTCGAGGCGGTCCGTAAGGCCTACCTTCCCCTTCTGCGTTGGAGCCTGGGCCACAAAGTCGCGTTGTTTGCGGTTTCCCTCGTCCTCCTTGTCGGGGCGGTGGCCCTGATCCCGCGCCTGGGCACGGAGTTCATGCCGATTATGGATGAGGGCGCCCTCGACATGGATGTCCAGTTCCTGCCGGGAATCTCCCTCTCCCAATCCGTGGCCATGAACCGAAAGGTCGAGGAGAAACTCATGGCCTTCCCGGAGATCTTGACCGTTGTCGGCAAAACCGGCCAGACCGGCATCGCCCTGGAAGCCCGGGGCGTGGAGAAAACGGGTTATGTCGGCATCCTCACGCCCCGTCGGAAATGGACCTCGGCCCAGACCCGCGAGGAGTTGACGGAAAAGATGAGGAAAGCCGTTTCGACCATCCCCGGAATGGCCTTTTCCTTCAGCCAGCCGATCGCCTGCCGCATCGATGAGCTGGTCGCGGGAACCCGCGCCCAAATCATCATCAAATTGTTCGGCGGGGATCTCGAAATCCTGAAAACCAAGGCCGACGAGATCGCCGCAATCCTCGGCCGGATCCGCGGAGCTTCCGATTTGGTCGTCGAAAGCATCGCCGGCCAACCTTATCTCTCCGTATTGCCGGACCGGGAACGGATCGCGCGCTACGGCCTTTCGGTCGAGGACGTCCAGGCGCTGGTCGAGACGGCCGTGGGCGGCAAAGCGGTCACCCGGATCTATGAAGGAGAGCGGGCCGTCGACGTCCAACTCCGATATCCCGAAGATCGCCGCAACTCGGCCGAGGCCATCGGAAACCTGCCGCTACGCTCGAGCCGGGGAGAGATCATCCCCTTGAGTCAGGTGGCCGATATCGTCCAGGCGGAAGGGCCTTCACAGATCAGCCGCGAATCCGGGGAACGGAGGATCGGCATCGAGTGCAATATCTCGGGCCGGGATCTTGGGGGATTCGTCGCCGAGGCGCGGCGCGCGATCGGCCGCGAAGTCGCCCTTCCGGCCGGATTTCACCTGACCTGGGGCGGGCAGTTCGAGAACCAGCAACGGGCCATGAACCGGCTGGCCTTCATCCTGCCGATGACGATCGGGCTCATCCTGCTCTTGCTCTTCCTGACCTTCAACTCTCTGCGGCCGGCCATGCTCGTCCTCTTCAACCTGCCCTTCGCCCTGATCGGCGGCGTTGTGTCCCTCTATCTTTCCGGTTTGTACTTGTCGGTTCCCGCCTCGGTCGGATTTATCGCCCTTTTCGGAATCGCCGTCCTGAATGGAATCGTTTTGCTTTCCTATATCGGCCAATTGCGCGATGAAGGGCTTCCGGTCCGGGACGCGATCATGCAGGGATCTCTCAATCGTCTCCGGCCTGTTCTGATGACGGCCACCATCACCATTTTCAGCCTCATGCCGCTTCTCTTTGCCCAGGGGCCCGGCTCGGAGGTCCTGCGGCCGCTCGCCGTCGTCGTCGTGGGCGGGTTGGTCACCTCCACGTTAATGACGTTGCTCGTACTTCCGGCTCTTTATGCGCGACTCGGCGCCGCCCGGCCCGAAAAAAATGAATCCTGATCCTTGTCCCGGCCCGCGAATCGGGGATATGATAGACCCATGAAATTTCGAGCCGGACGATGGCTGTTCCTTGTTGTGGTGGCGTTACTTATTTCAGGCTGCGCTCCTTCGGGAAGGGGGATCATCGTATTTTGCGCGGGCGACAGTATCACCGCGGCGGCGTATCCCCATTTCCTCCAGCGGATTTTGAACCGGGACGGGATTGCGGCGCGCGTCCTGAATTACGGCCGGAGCGGCTATACGTCGGGGGAATATTTGAATTTTCTCGTCAAGTACAGGGCGAAACTCATCGAGGAAAAGCCGGACGTCGTTCTTCTGGAACTCGGGACGAACGATCTTCGGACCGATCGCGATTTTACGCCGACGGAGAAGTTCCGGGCGAACATGAAAGGCATCCTCGGCGTTTTTCGGACGTTCCGGAGCCGGTCCGGGAGGATCCCGACGATTTTGATCGCGACGATTCCGGACATTCCGGAAACGCGGCTAGCCAATTTCAGCGCCGAGTCGGCGCGGCGGGTTCAGGCCGAGATCAACCCGGCGATCCGGGAAATCGCGGCCGGGGAGGGAATCAAGGTCGTCGACCAGCACGCCGTATTCGTCCGCCGGCCCGACCTTCTGCCCGAAGTCCATCCCGCCCGGGACGGCTACCGGTTGATGGCCGAAACCTGGAGGGAAGCCCTCCGTCCGCGTTATTGATTCCTTTCCCTGATGTCGCTCGTCCCTTGGACGAACCCGGGAGCCCGGGAGGTTGAATCTTTCCGCCGGCCATGATAGAATGCCCCAAAGCGGATATCCCAATTATCCTGCCACCAAGGGAAAATGGAGTTCTTCCATGAACAGACGCCTCATCCGGCCTAATTTCAGCGAAATCAAGGACAAAATGAAAAACCCGGAAGCCCCGGTGGATCCGATCCGTCCATCGCATCCCTCTCATTCGTCCCATTCGGCGCATGCGGCTTCTCATGGGCCTTACGCTTCGCAGACGCAGTCGCAGCCCAAGAAAATGTATCCGCCGACGGATACCGGAGCCGAGAACTATTACTATCTCAAGCAAATGAGCAAGAAGACGCCGATGGCCGTCGTTTTTCAGGACGGCGAGGTTCTCGAGGGATACGTCGAATGGTACGACCGTAATTGTATCAAGCTCAACCGGGACGGGGCGCCGAACCTGCTCGTTTATAAAAACGCCCTTAAGTACATGTACAAGATCAACGAGGGCAAGGAATCCACCGAAGAGGACGGCGAGTCCGAAGGAAAATGATTCTCCCCCGGATCGGGATCTCGATTGGAGACCCCGCAGGAATCGGCCCGGAGGTGAGTCTTCGGGCGCTTTTCGGGAACGAAACCCTCCCTCCCGCCCAATACGTTCTTTTCGGCCCGCGGCCGTTTTTGGAAAACGAGGCGAAGGACTGCGGTGTGGCCGCGAATTTCGGCCGGTGGAGCGCAAACAGATCCTGTGTCGAACCTGGCGTTTATCTACGGGATTTGCCCGCTCCGGAAGGCCCGGTGAAGAAAGGCGTCTCCGGATCTTCCTGCGGCCGGGCTTCGTTTGCCTGGTTTGAAGAAGCCGCGGTCGCCGCCCGCAAGCGTGAGATTGAAGCCGTCGTCACGGCGCCCATCTCCAAGCTCTCTTGGAATTTGGCCGGGATTTCCTGGCGCGGACATACCGAATACCTGGAATCGTTTTACCCCGACGCGGTGATGAGCTTTTGGTCGGACCGCCTGACCGTCGCTCTTCTCAGCCACCACCTCCCTCTTCGGGAGGCCCTGGCCCGGGTGACGCCGCAGGCGCTGGCCCGCTTGTTTCGCGTCCTCCATGAATGCGCCGCGGGAAGAACGCCGGGCGCGAACACGGAAATTCTGGTAGCCGGTCTGAATCCGCACGCCGGCGAAAACGGGCTGCTCGGCACGGAAGAACGGGAAATCATCGTTCCGGCGATCGAAGAGGCGCGGCGCGCGGGAATCCCAGTGCGGGGCCCGTTTCCCCCGGACGTCGTTTTTCGAAACGCGATCGGCCGGCCGGAGCGGATCGTGGCCGCCCTCTACCATGACCAAGGATTGATCCCCTTCAAGCTGACGGCGTTCGAAACGGGCGTGAACGTCACTCTCGGCCTGCCGTTTGTCCGGACTTCCCCGGACCATGGGACGGCGTTTGATATCGCCGGAAAAACGCCAGCCGACCCGGGGAGCATGATCGAAGCGCTCCGCCTGGCCGTTGTTTTAACGACCGCCTGACTTGAGGGCCGCCCGAATCTGGCGGTTGAGGTCACGTTCCTTGATGGCCTCTTTTTTTTCGTGGATTTTCTTGCCTTTGCCCAGGGCGATTTCGATTTTGACGAGGCCTTTGTCGTTGAGGACGACCTGGAGAGGGATCAGGGTCAGGCCTCGTTCCTGAACCTTGCCGGTCAGGCGCTTGATCTCGCGGCGGTGGAGAAGAAGTTTGCGGACGCGGCGCGGATCGTGGTTCCAGCGGTTGGCCGCTTCATAGGGATGGATGTGGCAATCAACGAGGACGATCTCCCCGTCGCGGATGTCGGCATAACTTTCCTTCAGGCTGATCCGGCCTTCCCGGATGGATTTGACTTCGCTGCCCTGAAGGACGAGGCCGGCTTCGAAGGTTTCCAGAATCTCGTAGTTGAACCGGGCTGGCTTGTTGACCGCGATGGTCTTCATTTCTCGACCCGGACCTGACTGATGTGCCTCTTGTTCATTTTAACGACGATAAACCGGCGGCTATCGTGGAGAAGGACGTCCTTTTCTCTAGGGATCCGGCCGAATTCGTGAAGAAAAAAACCGGCCAAGGTCGTGTAATCGACGCTCTCCGGAAGCCCCAATCCCAGCGTTTTGTTGATGTCCTTGATTCCGGCCGATCCCTTGATGACGACGGCTCCGTCGTCGGCCGGAACGTGCCAATCCTCCTCGGGATCGTCGTATTCGTCCCGAATTTCGCCGACGATTTCCTCCAGGATGTCCTCGATCGTCACCAGGCCTTCCATGTTGCCGAATTCATCCACGACGAAGGCCATCTGAACGGCCTCGTCCTGCATCTGGAGAAGGACTTTTTCAATCGGGGCGGATTCGGGGACGAAAAAAGGCGGGCGAAGGACGGCGGCCAGGTCAAACGGCCGATCGTTCGCTAGGTAGCGGATTAAATCCTTGGTGTAGATCATTCCCTCGATGTGGTCCATACGGCCTCGGTAGACCGGAAACCGGCTGAAGCCTTCGGCGACGACGGTTTTGAGGATTTGTTCCCGCGTGGACGACGCTTCGATGGCCCTGATACGGGGCCGGGGGGTCATGATCTCCTTGACGGGACGGGCGGCCAGGTCGACGATTTCCGTAATCATGGCCTTACGATGCTCGGGCAGGCCCTTGATTCCGGAATGGAGAAGGGCTTTCGCTTCGTCTTCGGCCATGGCTCGGGAAAGTCCCGCGGGAGTTTTGGCCTTGGACCGGAAAATCAGCCGGGACAGGAACGTGAAGATTTTGACGAGGGGATAAAACAGGACGAGTAAAAGACGGATGACCGGCGAGACGAAGAGGGAAAGCCTCGCCGGATGGTGGGCGGCGTATATTTTGGGATTTATTTCGGAAAAAATGAGAAGGACGACCGTCGTTGCGGCCGTCGCCAGCAGGATGGCGGTGTTTTCGTTCCGGACGAGCGACGAGGCAAGCGCGGTGGCAAGGGACGCCGCGGCGGCATTGACGAGAGTGTTGCCGATGAGGACGGTGGCTAAAAAATCATCGACGCGGGAAAGGATTTTCTTCACCCGGCCGGCCCCGGATGACCCCTTTTTTTCTAGATAGTCGAGGGTGTGCGGTTTAACGGCGATAAAGGCCGTTTCGCTCGAGGAAAAAAAAGCGCTCAGGACGACGCAAAGAGCAAAAAGGAGAATCGAGGACAGGATCATGGCCGCCGATCAGACGTCCAGGCCGACCTTGACGTCCTTGAAGCAGGTGGAAAGAGTCGTCGAAATTTTCCTATCGATCTGGGACGTCGACATGGAGGAAGCCAGGGCGATTTCGGACACGACCAGCTCCTTGGCCTTTTCCATCATTTTCTTTTCCCGGAACGACAGGGGCTTGAGCAGGCTGAGATAATAAAGGCTCTTGAGAACGGCGACCATGTCCAGAACGGTTCCCGATTTCATCAGACCGATGTGCTCCTTGTACCGTCCTTTCCAATTCATCGTCACTTCGACCGCCCCGTTTTTCAAAAAATCGAAAATTTCCTTGACCGCCCCGCCAGCGATCAGCTTGCGGATGCCGATTTCTTGGCAAGACGAGAACGGAACCATGACCAGGGTGTTGCTGGAGAGAAGACGGAGATGGTAGACCGTGAATTTTTCGCCGTTATAAGCCTGCTCCTGTACATCGACAACCAGGCCAAGGCCCTGATTGGGATAAATGACTCTATCACCAATCTTGAAGCAGTCCATGAACCCTAATTCTAGCATTATTAGGGATTTTCGTCAAATTAAAACAAACCTGCAGCGGATTGTGGGTCAACGGGATTCTTGTCCGTGGAGAACAGGGAGAGAAGGCGTCGGCTAATCGTCGGCGGGGCGTCGAAAGGTACTGATTAAAAAGACATTAGGTGATATGAGGAGGCGTAGGATAAGCGCTCAGGTTGTCTGCCGGCGGATGCGATTGTAGAGCGTGGTCCGGGAAATATTCAAGATTCGGGCGGTTTGAGAGACGTTGTAATGGGTCAGAGCCAATAGGGTCAGGATATATTCGCTGACGAGGTCATCCAAGGTTGGGAGGCTTGAGACGGAGACGGCGTGGCCCATGCCGGAGGCGAACATGGTTTCCAGAAAGCGGTTCATGATCAACGGCCGCGGGCGTTGCGGAGGAGGCGGAAGTTGTTGGACACGACGTAAGAGAGGGCGAGGTTGGAGGCCAGGGAAACGATCCAGCCCAGGGGTTTGCTGCGCTTGTAGAGGGCTTTCGTTCCGAAGTAGG
>JAPKZG010000069.1 GCA_026393895.1 Candidatus Aminicenantota bacterium | reverse complement strand
TCGAGCTCGGCCTCGGCTTCGGCGATCGCCGCCGCCTCCTCCGTCTTCCGGGCCGCGGGCGGTTTCGGCGGAGGGGCTTGCTCAAGGATCGTGAACTCGTGTTCGAGGAAATCGTCCGAGGTCAGTTCGCCGGCCGCTTCGGGGGCGGCGACGGCTGCTCCTTCGGCCGGGGCGGCGGCCGCTTCTTCCTCCTCGACCGGCAGCTCGGAGAGGGTTTCGTGGTAGTAGAAAATTCCCTTTTTCTTGTCCGATTTCTCGAATTCGGGGCTGTTGAGGAGGGTAAACTCGACGTCTTCCTGGGTCGTCCGCCGAAGCATGTCAACGAGATGATAGGCCCGGAGGTAATGCAGGGAAAAATTCGCCGATTGAAAACTGAAATGCTTGAAGATCAGGATCAGGAGACCCTTGAGATCCAGCGCCGTTCTCTGCGGAATCAGGGACGTCAACCGCTGGAGATGATCGCGCTCGAGGTAGATGATCTTGTTCGGCATGGCCAGCGTCGCTGTATCGCCCGTCTCGGCGAAGGCGTCGCCGTTGGTCTCGTAGGACATTTTGGCGACCTGGATTTTTTTCTTCGACTTTTTCAGCCAGAAGTTGAACTGGACCGGCCCGGCCTTTTCCAGGGTCATGCTCGTGCCCTGGGGAATCGCCGCGGTCTCGAAAAATTCCCGCAACCCCAGGAAATAACCTTGCAGGGGGAAATAATATACGATGTAGTTCCGCTTTTCGTCGGCGTCGGTGAAAATATATTCGCGGGCCTGGGACAATTCCTTGTTGAACCCCTTGGGGATTTTCACTCCGCCCGACAGGATTTCCCGCCAGCCGAGATAAACCTTCAACGGGAAATCGTGAAACGGCGTGATGGGAACCGTCTCGGAGCCCTCGAACGGAGGAAGGGCGGCGGCGGGGGCCGCCAGCGGCAGGCCCTCGGGCATCGCCGCCAGGACGCTTTTAAGGATCCATTTGCCCCAGCCGACCGGATGGACCAGGACGAAATCTTTCCGGAATTTCGTTTCGAGCAGATGGTTGAGGGCCAGGCAGTGGAGATCGAAGAGATCGTGGGACGGTTCCAGCCCGAATAATTTCTGAATCAAGTCGGTCGTCGGGACCGAGGCCTTCGTCGCGGCCAGATGGGTTTCGATGTCCTTGATCTTGTCTTCCGGGAACGCCGGTTGGGCGGCGGTCAATTGCCACCAGTCGCCCCAGACGAAGAAGGCCGGGGATTTGGCCAGGGACGCCCGCAATTGCCGTTCCAGGGATTTGAGATCGCGTTCCGTCATCGGAAGCTCGGTCAGCCGCGGATCCTCGGCGTGGGGCATGATCCGGGGGGGCTTATTCGCGCCGCCCTCGTTGGCCGGGAGCATCACTTGGGTCTTGACCTTTTTCATGTAGTCGATGTACTTGCGGAAGGTGCCGCCCCCGGTGTAGTCGACCTCGAGCATTTCGCAGCCGAAGTCCTTGTAATAAATCTTGTGGACGACGGTCAGGACGACGGCCCCGCGGAAATGCTCATGGACTTTCGAGCCGACGGTCAGCTCTTCGTCGTATTCCTTACAAATCGTGTCGCCGACTTCATAGAAACATGCCGGATCGTAGAGTTTGACGTCCCGGGTCCGCTCTCCGGCGGTTTTTTGGTAGGCGAGTTTTCCGGCAAGATCCTTGGTTGTCGTCGGTTTCCGCGAAGCCGCCAGCTCCTTTTCGACGAAGGAGATGTCGTCCGGGGTTACCTGGACGAGAACGTTGTCCTTTTCCATAGGTTTCTCTTTATTTTCCCATCAGGGCCAGCATGATCGCTTTCTGGGCGTGGAGACGGTTTTCGGCCTCGTCGAAGACGATGGACCGCGGTCCATCGAAGACTTCGGCGCTGACTTCCTCCCCGCGATGGGCGGGAAGACAATGCATGAAGACGCAGTCGTCCTTGGCTTTGGCCATCAGGGCTTCATTGACCTGGTAGGGCGCAAACAACCTCAGACGCTCCTCCTTTTCTGCTTCCTGACCCATCGATGTCCAGACATCGGTGTAGATGGCGTCAGCGCCGCGGACCGCTTCGCCCGGGTCGTGGGTGACCGAAAGTTCGAATTCGGACCCTTCGCCGTCGGCCTTCGCGAGTTTGACGATTTCGGGGCTCGGTTCGTATCCCTTGGGGACGGCCGCGCTCATCTTACATCCCGCCTTGGCCGCGGCGAACATCAGGCTGTGGCAGACGTTGTTTCCGTCGCCGACCCAGGCGAGTTTGATTTTGCTGATGTTTCCCTTGTGTTCCTTCAGGGTGAAAAAGGCGGCCATGGCCTGGCAGGGATGAAGGAGGTCGGTCAGGGCGTTGATGACGGGAACGGAGGAGGCCTTGGCCAGGCGGACGACGTTGTCGTGGGCGAAGGTCCGGATCATGATCCCGTCGACCCAGCGCTCGAGGTTGTGGGCGACGTCTTCGACGGTTTCCCGTTTTCCGATCTGGATCTCGTTGGGGCTGAGGTAGATCGCCTTCCCTCCGAGCTCGAGCATCCCGACCTCGAACGTCATCCGGGTGCGGAGCGACGGTTTTTCGAAGACCATCGCCAGGATCTGGTTTTTGAGTTTCTTGCGGTAATCGTCCGGGTCGTCCTTGATCTTTTGGGTCGCGTCCATCAATTCGAAGAACTCGTATCGGGTGAGGTCGTGGACGGAGATGAAATCTTTTTTCATGATCAGGCTCCTTCTTGCGCGCGCGCGTCTTTGACGATCCGGGTCCCGGACCGGCCGAGGAGGGCGGACCGCAGGTGGGCGGCGTCGGTGATGAGGACTTCCTTCCCGCCCGCTTCGATGAATTCGACGGCCGCGCGAATTTTCGGTCCCATCGAACCCGGAGGAAATTGCCCTTCGCCGAGAAGCCGCCGGGCTTCCGAGACGGGGAGGACCGGAAGATCGCGTTGCGTGGGTTTGCCGAAATCGGCGCAGACGCGATCGACCGCCGTCAGGATGATGAACAGGTCGACCCCGATTTCACGGGCGATGAGGCTACTGGCGTAATCCTTGTCGATGACCGCCTCGACGCCCTCGTACAGGCCGTTTGGGTTGAGGATGACGGGGATTCCGCCGCCGCCGGCGGCGATGACGATCCGGCCCGCCCGGACCAGGTCGCTGATGATCCATTTGGGAACGATGTCGATCGGCTTGGGTGAGGCCACGACCTTGCGCCAGCCGCGGCCGGCGTCCTCGACCATCGTCCAGTTTTTTTCGCTTATCAGGTTCTCCGCCCGGTCCGCGGTGTAAAACGGCCCGACCGGTTTGGTCGGCTTGGCGAAGGCCGGGTCGTTCTTATCGACCAGGACCATCGTGACCACGGTGGTGGCTTCCTTGTCGACGGAATGGCGCCGGAATTCGTTGACCAGGGCCCGTTCGAGCATGTATCCCATGCTCCCTTCGGTCATGGCGTCGCAGATATCTAGGGAATAGGAGGAAATATGTTCGGCCGCCGCTTCCTGTTGGATGAGCAGATTGCCGACCTGGGGGCCGTTGCCGTGAACAATGATCAGCTCGTAGCCCTTGCGGACGACGGAAGCCATCAGGCGGGCGGCCTGCTCGGCGTTTTCGATCTGCTCTTCCTGCGTGCCTTTCTGTCGTTCGGAGAGAAGGGCGTTCCCTCCGAAAGCAATCAGGGCGAGACGGCGTTTGGCGGCGGACATCGGCGTCGTTTTGCGGTTTAAAATTTCGCCAGGACGTGCTCGAGCGTCGGCAAGCCGATTTCCTCGAGGTCGTATCCGACCGACAAAATCGGCTTGTGGGTCTTGATCAACCGGTTGAGGTCGATCGGGGTCGCGCTGATGACGAGGTCGCAGTCGGCCTTCTCGATGGTCGCGGTCAGGTCGGCGACCTGTTTTTCGCCGTAGCCCATGGCCGGCAGGATCTTGACCATATGGGGATACTTGGCATAGGTCGCGGCGATGGAATCGACCGCGAACGGCCGGGGGTCGACAATTTCGGCCGCTCCGTATTTTTCGGCGGTGACGACCCCCGCGCCGAAGGGCATTCCGCCGTGGGTGACGGTCGGGCCGTCCTCGATGACCAGGACGCGTTTGCCCTTGATTTGTTCGCCGTTTTCGACGTGGGTGGGGGAGTTGGCCTTGATCACGATCGCGGTCGGGTTGTACTTCTTGATGTTTGCGAGGATCGTGTCGACGCCGGCTTGGGGCGCGGTATCCATCTTGTTGATGACGAGGACGTGGGCCCGGCGGAAATTGGTCTCGCCGGGATAATAAAGAAGCTCGTGGCCGGCCCGGTGGGGATCGACGACGACGATCTCGAGGTCGGATTTATAGAAGGGGAAATCGTTGTTGCCGCCGTCCCAGAGGATGACGTCGGCCTCTTCTTCCGCTTCCCGGAGAATGGCCTCGTAATCGACGCCCGCGTAGACGATGATCCCCGCCTTGATGTGGGGCTCGTATTCCTCGCGTTCCTCGATCGTGCATTCGTGTTTGGCCAGGTCTTCGTATGTGGCGAACCGCTGAACCTTCTGGGCGGCCAGGTCGCCGTAGGGCATGGGATGCCGGACGACGGCCACCTTGCGGCCCTTGGCTTTGAGAATGCCGCCCACTTTGCGGGTCGTCTGGCTTTTTCCACACCCCGTCCGGACGGCGCAAATCGAGACGACGGGCTTGGTGCTTTTGACCATCGTGTCGTTCGGACCGAGAAGGATGAACGACGCCCCCGCCGCCTGCACCTGGGAAGCCCGGTGCATAACGTATTCGTGGGAGGTGTCGCTGTAGGAAAAATAAACTTTGGATACGTTGTGTTTTTTGATCAGGGCGTCCAGGTCTTCCTCAGGAAAGATCGGGATTCCATCCGGATACATTTTTCCGGCTAGGACGGCCGGATACTTGCGGCCGGCGATGTCGGGGATCTGTGTGGCGGTGAAGGCGACGACCTGAAAATTGGGATTGTCGCGGAAATAGGTGTTGAAGTTGTGGAAGTCGCGGCCGGCCGCGCCCATGATGATGACCTTTTTCATGAAAACTTCTCCTTCTCCTTAAAATCGAACCGTAAGTTTTAAAAAAATAAGGAGGTAGTATACAACAGACGCCCCCTGCTAATCAACACACGCAAGGCGCCTGAAAAGTCCGTTTGAGAGAGTGTTCTGGGGGGGCGGCTAGTTGAAAAGGCTTCCTGCGCCCGGGTCCCAAGGCCTTGCCAGCCCTACGCGACCCTTGGGAGCTAGGGCATCTCCGCGTCACCCGGGCGCAGGAAGCTCTCGATCCCTCACCCCCGGTATCCCTTCCCTCAAACGGGTTTTCTAGGTCGTCCAGAGATCTTGACCGGAGTGATTAGCCGGTTGTCTGTCGTAGGGGGTTACAAGAAGAAAAAAGGCCTAGTATCCCACCCCTCAGAACCCCCTCGCTCTCATTCATGGATCGGATTTTAGTCGCCCGATTGCGTCAGGCGATTGGCCATTAGCCGGGACGGCTTTTGTTTGGGTTGAAAGAAGAAAAGATGGAGGAGGTCAGGTAACTTGGGATTTCCAGGATTTATCCTTGCGGTTATAAGCTTTTTCCCCTTTTTTTGTCGTTTGGGGACGACCCGGCGGGGGGATGGGCTTGCGGATCTGTTTCCAGATGGGTTTTTGTCGGTTAGAAACCGCGTGAGACATGTTAAAAGAAGACGATTTCGGCTGTTCCCGCCCCGGGATCATAAAGGGCGAGGGTGCTTCGCCCCGTCACCCAGCCGCCCGCTTCGCCCGGATTGACGATGAGTGTGTTTTCAACCCTCCGAATTTCCGGCCGGTGGGTGTGTCCGTAGACGATGAGGTCATACTCCCGGCGCGCCGAAAGCTCCTCCACCGGGCCATTAAGGTGGGTGATGACGATTTTTTTTCCTTCATGGGAAAAGACGAAGGGGGCCTTGCGGATCGTCCCGATCGGTCCGATCATCGCCTTCAGCCCATATTTTTCCCCGTCACAATTGCCGAAAACGGCCTTGACGGCGCACCCGACTTCCCCCAGGATCTGGGCCGAAAAGGGTGCGACGAAATCGCCGGCATGGATAACGAGGCTGCATCCGGCGTTGCGAAGAAACCGGACCGCCCGCCGGCCCGCGTCCAGGTTGTCGTGAGAATCCGACAGGATTCCGATCATGGATGGATTATACCGGAGCACGTTCCTCCCGAGCAAATCCGCGGGCCCTCGCGCCAAGGGCGGGGAGGCCTTAGAGGGAACCCAGAAAAGAGAGTCCCTCGGGTAAATCATAATGTGTCCCGCCTAAGATAAGTCATGGAATTAGGCTACATTGGAAGAGAGGCAGCGACGGTTTCCTGCCATCGACCTTGGAGATGCGGTGCCGGAGCGTTGCCCTCGCACTAAGAAGTGGGGAGGACGGCAAGGCCAGGAGAGAAATCCAAGTAAGGGTTTCTCTCCAAAGGAGGTTGTTGACCTGGAGAAGCGTTTTCATTAATATAGTTGGGCTTCAGCGACGGATACAGGCGCGTAGCTCAGTGGGAGAGCGCTTCCCTGACACGGAAGAGGCCGTGGGTTCAATCCCCTCCGCGCCTACCACCCTTGCCGAGGCCATAGGCGGAGTCCGATGAGACAGAAGCTGTTTTCGCCGTCCACGACGCCGGCCGTTTTGTAATGATGGCCGGGCCGGCCGTTCTCCATAAAAGAGGGGTTCGTTATCCGGCGAGAGTAAATCAGCGGGCCTTCTGTCTTCAGGAACGGAATGACTGAAATGAATAAGGAAAAATCGAAAAACGAAGCGGCTGTGGAGCTGGAGACCCTGCGCCACAGCACGGCCCACCTGCTCGCCCACGCCGTCCTGGACTTGTTCCCGGGAACCCAGGCCGGGATCGGCCCGGCCGTGGAAAACGGCTTCTATTACGACTTTCTCCGGGACGAGCCGTTTTCGTCCGACGACCTGGCCGCAATCGAGGCCAGGATGCGGGAGATCGCGGCGGCCGACGCTCCCATCGTCCGGGAAATGCTCCCGAAAGCCGAAGCCATCCGCCTTTTCGAAAGCCGCGGACAAACGCTCAAGGTGGAACTCGTCCGGGAAAAGGGCGGCGACGTTGTTTCAGTTTACCGCCAGGACGGTTTCGCCGACTTCTGCCTGGGGCCGCATCTTGGCTCGACTGGCCTGATCAGGTATTTCAAACTTCTTTCGGTTTCGGGCGCCTATTGGAAGGGTGACGAAAAGGGCGTTCAACTCCAGCGGATTTATGGCACGGCCTTCCCGACGGCCAAGGACCTCGAGGAATATCTCCATCTTCTTGAAGAAGCGAAAAAACGCGATCACCGCCGGCTCGGCGCCGAGCTCGACCTTTTCGGCACGGCCGAGGACCTCGGCAGCGGGTTGATTCTCTGGTATCCGAAGGGCGCCCGGATCCGGGCGATCATCGAGCAATACTGGCGGAACCGCCACTGGGACGGCGGCTACGAAGTCCTGTACACGCCGCACATCGGGCGCGAAATCCTCTGGCAAACGTCCGGCCACCTGGGCTTTTACAAGGACAGCATGTACGCCCCGATGGACATCGACGGACAGAATTATTACCTGAAACCGATGAACTGCCCGTTTCACATTCAGATTTACAAATCGCGGATGTGGTCCTACAGGGACCTGCCGCTGCGCTGGGCGGAACTCGGGACCGTATACCGTTACGAGCGGAGCGGGGTCCTCCACGGCTTGCTCCGCGTCCGTGGATTCACCCAGGACGACGCCCATATTTTCTGCACACCCGACCAGATCGAGGACGAAATCCTCCGGGTGCTGGATTTCTCCTTAAGCATCCTGGCTGATTTCGGCTTCACCGACAACAAAATCGAGCTTTCCGTACGCGATCCAAAAAACACGGACAAGTACTGCGGCGCCGACGAACACTGGGTCCAGGCCGAGGCGTCGCTCGTCAAGGCCCTGGAAACCCGCGGCCTGCCGTACGAGCGGATGGAAGGGGAGGCCGTTTTCTACGGGCCCAAGATCGACATCAAGGTCAAGGACGCCCTCGGCCGCTACTGGCAATGCACCACGATTCAATTCGATTTCAATATGTCAGAACGGTTCGACATGTCGTACATCGGCGAAGACGGCAAGGAACACCGGCCCTACATGGTCCACCGGGCGCTGATGGGATCGCTCGAACGGTTTTTCGGCGTCCTGATCGAACATTACAACGGCAACTTCCCGTTGTGGCTCGCGCCCGTCCAGATCCAAGTGATCCCGATCGCCGAGCGCCACGACGACTATGCCCGCTCGCTGGTCGAAAAGATCAAGGCCCGGGGCCTGCGGGCTTCGGCCGACCTGCGCCGGGAGAAGCTCGGATACAAGATCCGCGAAGCGGAAAAGCAGAAAGTTCCGCTCATTCTCGTTGCCGGGGACAAGGAAGCAGCGGCCGGGACGGCCTCGCTCCGGGTCCACGGGCAGGGAGACAAAGGGACCGTGGACCTGGACGAATTTTTAACCAAGGTCAAATCGCTCGACGACCGCCGGTCGTTGACGATCGAATATTGATTCGAGGACATCAAGGAGGACGCCCATCTTAAGACGACACCCAACGCTGCCGCCGATCAAGCAGAGACTTCACCGGACGAACGAACTGATCACCCATCGGGAAACCCGGGTGATCGACGAGGAGAAAAAGCCGCTCGGCGTCATGTCTGCCGCCGAAGCGCTGGTTATCGCCCGCCAGCGCGGCCTGGACCTCGTCGAAATCGCGCCGCAAGCCCAGCCCCCGGTTTGCCGGGTCATGGATTACGGCAAGTTTCTGTACGAATTGCATAAGCGCGACCACGAGGCCAAGAAGCACCAGAAACAGGTCTTGTTGAAGGAGATCAAATTCCGGCCGAAAATCTCGATTCATGACTACACCTTCAAGTTGAAGCACGTCCAGCGCTTCCTCGAAGAGGGGAACAAGGTCAAGATCACGATCATGCTGCGAGGCCGGGAAAAGTCCCGCCCGGAGATGGGCGTGGCCGTTTTGAACCGAGTCGTGGCCGATTGCGCCGGCTTGGGGAAGGTGGACAGCGAGTTTCGGAAAATGGACTGGGCCGTTTCGTCGGTGCTCATCCCCACGAAGACAGGAGGAAAAGATGCCAAAACTAAAAACCCACCGGGGAGCCAGGAAAAGATTCACGGTGACGGCGGGAAAGAAAATCCTGCACAAAAAAGCGAACAAAAGCCACATCCTGACCAAGAAAACATCAAACCGCAAACGTAATCTCGGGAAGGTTGCGGTGTTGAACAAAACCAACCGTCGGGCCGTCAAAGAAATGATGCCCTACGAATTCTGAGGAGAATCCCATGGCGAGAGTCAAACGCGGAGTCAAAAGAAGGAACAAGAGGGAGAAAGTCCTGGGCCTGGCCAAAGGCTACTGGGGCGCCAAAGGCTCGAACTACCGGACGGCGAAAGAGGCCGTCGAAAAATCGCTGCTGTACGCCTACCGCGACCGGCGGGCGAAAAAGCGGGATTTCCGACGCCTGTGGATCGTCCGGGTCAAGGCGGGGGCCATGGCCAACGGCCTGACCTACAGCCGGTTCATCCAGGGGTTGAAGAAGATCAAGTGCGACCTCGACCGCAAGGTCCTGGCCGAGCTGGCGGTCAACGCCCCGGAGGCGTTCGGCCGCATCGTCGCCCAAGTCAAAGATGCCCTCGCCTGATCTCGAAAAATTCCGGATCGCGATCGACGCCCACCGGGCGAAACTCGCCGACGCATGCGCCGCGGTCCGGGATGCCGCCGGGCTGGAGGAACTCCGCAACCGGTATCTCAGCCGGAAGCGGGGTTTCGTCACCCTGCTCTTCGAGGATTTGAAGAAGTTCGAGGCCGCCGACAAGCCGGCCGCCGGACAGCTGCTCAACCTTCTGAAAACCGAAATCCAGGAAAAATTGGCGGCCCTTGAGGAGAGTCTCCGCACGCCGGCGGCCGGCGGGCCCGGGGTCGACCTGACCCTTCCCGGAGAGCGCCTGACCTGGGGGGCGGCCCATCCGCTACGGATTTTCCAGCGGGAGATCGAGTCGATTTTTCAGGAAATGGGGTTCGGGATCGAGGACGGACCGGAAATCGAAACCGATTACTATAATTTCGAGGCCCTCAATTTCCCCCCCAATCATCCGGCCCGGGACGATTGGGACACTCTCTACATCAACGACAACCTGCTCCTCCGGACGCACACTTCGCCCGTCCAGATCCGGATAATGGAGAAACACAAGCCGCCGATCCGGATCATCATTCCGGGCAAGGTCTATCGCCGCGAGACGCCCGACCCGACCCACGCGGCGATGTTTTTCCAGGTCGAGGGCTTGGTCGTGGACAGGAACGTCACCTTCGCTCATCTCAAGGGAACGCTCGAATATTTTCTCAAGCGGTTGTTCGGCGACAAGTTGAAGACGCGTTTCCGGCCGAGCTTCTTTCCCTTCACCGAGCCTTCGGCCGAAGTGGACATCGAATGCCTGGCCTGCGGGCAAAAAGACCCGGCCTGCCGCGTCTGCGGCGGCACCGGCTGGAAGGAGATCCTCGGCAGCGGGATGGTCGACCCCCAGGTGTTCAAAAACGTAAACATCGACCCCGAACAATATTCCGGCTGGGCCTTCGGCCTGGGGGTCGAACGGACCGCCATGTTCGCCTACGGCATCCCCGACATCCGGTACTTTTACGAAAACGACCTCAGGTTCACCCGGCAGTTTCACCTCAAATGAAAATCAGTCTGAACTGGCTCAGGGAATACGTGGACATCGAGATGCCGCGGAACGAGCTTCTCGACCGCCTGACGATGATCGGCCTTATTTGCGAGAAATGGACGGAGACTCCGGACGGAGATACGGTCTTCGACATCGAAACTTACGCCAACCGTCCCGACACCCTCGGTCATCTCGGGATCGCGCGCGAAATTTCGGCGATGACGGGATTTCCCCTCAAGGAACGGATTCATCCGGTCGTTGAGCTCCCGATCCCGACTTCCGAGATCGTCGAAGTCCAGGTCCTGGACGAAGATCTCTGCCCCCGGTACACGGGATTTGTCGTCAAGGGCGTCAAAATCGGACCTTCACCCGAGAATCTCAGGAAAAAGATCGAAGCCATGGGCCTCAAGCCCATCAACAACGTCGTCGACGCGTCCAACGCGGTTCTCTTCGCCACCGGCCAGCCCATCCATATGTTCGACCTGGAGAAAGTCGCTGGACCGCGGGTAGTGGTCCGCCGGGCCAAGAAAGGGGAAGCTCTCCGGACCTTGGACGGCAAGAATGCCGCCCTCGGGCCGGACATGCTCGTCATCGCCGACGAGAAGCGCCCGGTGGCCGTGGCCGGCGTCATCGGCGGGGAAGAATCCGGAATCACCGAAGCCACCCGGGATGTCTTCATTGAAAGCGCCGTTTTCGACCCGGCCTCGATCCGCCGGACCCGGAAGGCCCTGGAGATTCAGACCGACGCCTGTTATCG
Source organism: Candidatus Aminicenantota bacterium (assembly GCA_026393895.1). GTDB lineage: Bacteria > Acidobacteriota > Aminicenantia > Aminicenantales > UBA4085 > JAAZPG01. Next base: position 40,810 of record JAPKZG010000069.1, on the reverse strand, counting down.
ATTCGAGCGCGGCGCGGACATCGGGTTCGCCCCCGAAGCGGCGGCGATGGCCGCTTCTCTCCTCTGTTCCTTCGGCGGACGGGTTTCCAAGGGACTGGTCGACATTTATCCTAAACCGCGCAAAGCCAAGGAACTCGTGCTTCGTTCCCTCCGGACGGCCGATCTTCTGGGCGTCGCCGTTCCCGATGCATTCATCGAAAAAACCCTGGTCGCCCTCGGTTTTTCCGTCAAACCGTCGGCCCAGGGATCCTGGCGCGTCCTGGTTCCTTCGTTCCGGGTCGACATCGAGCGCGAAGCCGACTTGATCGAGGAGATCGCCCGTTTCTTCGGGTACGATCGAATCCCCGCCGTCGTTGCTTCGCTGGGGATCCTGGATCCGGTGGCCTCGGACCGGCTCCAGATCGGGCGCCTGTCTCAGCAATTCTTTCACTTCGGGTTCGACGAAGTCGTCAACGCGAGTTTCGCCGATCCGGACAAGGAAACCGTCTTGGGAACAGGCCGCCGGCCGGTGACCCTGCGGAATCCTTTCTCCGTCCATGCGGCGATTCTGCGCACGACGCTTCTCGGCGGGCTTCTGGTGAATCTCCGGCACAATCAAAACCACGGAACCGAGGCCGTCCATATTTTCGAAATCGGAGAGGTCTTCTCCTGGGCCGACGAATCCAGGCATGTCGAGGAACTGACCTTGGGCTTGCTGAGCGCCGGACCGCTGGGACTTCCCCAATGGAGCCGTCCGCCCGCGGCGGCGAACTTCCATCATCTCAAGGGCTCTCTGGAATCCGCCCTCGGAGCCCTGCGCTACGCGATGCTCGTCTATGAACCGGCCGAACATCCTTCGTTTGAGGAGGGATCGGCCTTGGCGGTTTTATACAAGGGGGAGCGGATTGGAATTATGGGCCGCGTTCGGGATGCGATATGCGAAACCTACGGGGCGGCCGGGCCGGCGTTTGCGGTGGAAATCGCCCTGGGCGTTCTCCTGGAAAAAAAGGCCGGGACGTTTGCCTACGAGCCGTCCCCCAAGGTTCCGGCCGTCGTCCGCGATCTTTCGTTTTTCGTCGCCCGCGACGTCTCCTACCAGGACATCAAATCGGCCGTCGAGCGGGCGGCGGTCAAGTTCCTGGAGTCGTTCGACGTCATCGACCGGTATGCCGGCCCGAACAATCCGCCCGGTCAAACTTCGCTTTCGATGCGGTTTGTCTACCGGAATCCCCAGGCCACCCTCCTGGCCGAAGAGGCGGACAAGTCCGAGCAAAAGATTCTGAAAACCCTGAAAGCGGCCTTTAAGATCGAGCTTCGCAAAGGAGGCGGCGCGTGACCAATGAAATCGACCGGTTGAAGATCCTCGAGGGAAAAATCGCCGGCGTGATCGATCATGTCCACCGGCTTTCGGCGGAAAACGACAAGCTTCGGCAGATGGTCAAGGACCTCAAAGCCGAGAAAAAAGACACCGAGGACCTTGCCCGGAAAATCGCGAAACTTGACGGCGACGTCAAAAAATATGAAAATGAAAGGGAAGAAATGAAGGGGAAGATCGAGGCGATCATTTCCCAGATCGACAGACTTGGCATGTGATGAGCGATATCATCGAGATCAAAGTCTACGGACGGACTTACACAATTCGAGTGAAAGGCGAGGAAAACGAGGAATATATCAGCCGTCTGACGTCCTATGTGGACCAGAAAATGCAGGAAATTGCGGTGAAGTCGCGATCCGAGGACTCCACGAAGATCGCCGTCCTCGCGGCTTTGAATATCGCCGACGACTACTTTGTCAGCCAGAAGCGGCTGGACCAAGTGGACGAACGCATCGACCGGATGGAAGCCGAGATCGCGACCGTAGAGTCGAACCTGTTCAAGGATGAGCATGTTTAAACCGAGCGAAAAAGCGCCGGCCGCCGAAGATCGGCGGCCTTCAATCGTCCTTCGGAACGGTCGCACGCCGTAAGCCCCTCCTGCCGGACGGCTCTTCCTCGCCGCATTTTTAGGAAGGAGGAGAGACCGTGAACAGCCTTATTGTTTATATCGGTCTGGCCGTCTTGATCGTCCTGGCGGCCGGCATCCTGATCTTCCAGTTCAAGAAAAGCTCCGGGACGAAGGGATTGTTCCGGGCCGGGGAAGAAGCGTCCAAAATCATCGATCAGGCCAAAAGCGAATCCCAAAAAATCGTCGGTCAGGCCCAGAATCAGGCCCGCCAGAAACTATCCTCGGCCGACGCGGAGTTTGAACGCCTGACCCAGGACAAACGCCGCAAACTCACTGAAACCGAACGGCGGCTCGTCCACAAGGAAGAGAACCTCGACCGCAAGATCCAGGGGCTCGACCGGCGGGACCGGGACGTAACGGCCAAGGAGCGCGGCATCCTCCAGAAGGAGAAGGACGTCGAGCAGGAGGAGAAGCGGGTCGCCGAGATCATCAAGAACCAGCTGGTCGAGCTCGAACGCGTTTCCGGAATGACCCAGGAAGAGGCCAAGGCCGTGATCATCCGCAAGGTCGAGGATGAGGCGCGCCTCGAATCCATGCAGACCGTCAAACGGATCGACGAGGAAACGAGGGCCAAGAGCCGCCAATTGGCGGCCGAGGTCATCAGCGGGGCCATCCAGCGGTCGGCCGCCGAGCACGTCGTCGAATCGACGGTCTCCGTCGTCGACCTCCCGAGCGAAGATATGAAGGGCCGGATTATCGGCCGCGAAGGCCGGAACATCCGCGCCCTGGAAGTGGCCACCGGGGTGGATATCATCGTCGACGACACGCCCGAGGCGGTCATCCTATCGAGTTTCGACCCGGTCCGCCGGGAAGCGGCCCGGCTGGCCATCCAGCGGCTGGTCCTGGACGGCCGCATCCATCCCGCGCGGATCGAGGAAGTCGTCGAAAACGTCAAGGCCGAACTCGAAGACAAAATCCGCCAGGAAGGGGAGGCCGCGGCCATGGAGCTTCGCGTTCAGAACCTCCACCCCGAACTCATCAAGCTGATGGGCAAGTTGAAATTCCGGACGTCATACGGCCAGAACGTCCTTCAGCATTCCAAGGAAGTGGCCTTCCTCAGCGCGGCCATGGCCCAGGAACTGGGATTGAACACCCAGACGGCGCTCCGGGCCGGGTTTCTTCATGATGTCGGCAAAGCCATCGACCGGGAAGTGGAAGGAACGCACACCGAGTTGAGCGTCGATCTCTGCCGGAAATACGGCGAGAACGAGGCGGTGGTTGCGGCCATCTCTTCCCACCACCGCGACGTCGACTTTCCGTCGTTTGAGGCGGTCCTAGTCCAGGCGGCCGATACGCTGTCGGCGGCCCGGCCGGGCGCCCGCCGGGAGCTTCTCGAAAACTACATCAAGCGGTTGGAAAAACTCGAAACGCTGGCTAAGGGCTTCGAAGGCGTAGCCAAGGCCTTTGCTCTCCAGGCCGGCCGCGAAATACGGATCATGGTCGATGCCGGAAAAGTCGGCGACGACCGGGCCGGACTGATCGCCAAAGACATCGCGACGAAGATCAAGAACGAACTCGACTACCCCGGCCAGATCAAGGTCACGGTCATCCGGGAGATGCGGGCGGTCGAATATGCCCGATAAATCGGAGGCGGAAACGACCGGAGCGGCCGGACCGCGGCCGTCCTTCCGCGTCTTGATCATCGGGGACGTGATCGGCCGGGCGGGAAGGGACGCCCTGCGGCGGCATCTGCCGGTGCTGCGGGACAGGCACCGTCCGGCGTTTGTCGTCGCCAACGGCGAAAACGCAGCCGGCGGCGTCGGATTAACCGAAGAGGTCGGGCGGGAGCTTTTTTCCATGGTCGACGTCCTGACGAGCGGCAATCACATCTGGGATAAAAAAGAGGGGATCGCCTACATGGAGAAGGAACCCCGGGTCATCCGTCCGGCCAATTATCCTTCGCCCGCCCCCGGTAAGGGGAGCGTCGTCGTTTCCGGTCCGGACGGGTTTAAATTGGGTGTTTTAAACCTCCAAGGCCGGGTGTTCATGGAAGCGATCGACGACCCTTTCCGGAAAGCCGACGCTGAGATCGAAGAACTCCGGAAAGAGACTCCGTGTCTTATCGTCGATTTTCACGCCGAAGCCACGTCGGAAAAGGTCGCCCTGGGATTCTACCTGGACGGCCGGGTTTCGGCCGTCGTCGGGACGCATACCCACGTTCCGACCGCCGACGAACGGATCCTTCCGGGCTGGACGGCCTACATCACCGATCTCGGAATGGCCGGTTCGCGGAATTCCGTGATCGGGATTCGGAAGGAACAAGCGATCCAGAAGTTCCTGACGTCCCGGCCGATCCGGTTCGAACCGGACAAGGGCGGTTCGTTCTTGTCCGGGGTTGTCGTCGAAATCGACCCGGCGACCGGAAGAGCCCTCTCGATCGTCCGCGAAATCCTGATCGAAGATTAATCGGGGACAGATCACTCATTCCCCGAATTCATATTTTCTTTTTATTGAATGACTTGGGGAATGTGCGTTTCTAATAATCGGGAAATGAGTGATCTGTCCCCGATTAATCTGAATTTAAATTGGCGTGGCGGCGGCGATTCCTTTAAAATAGCCGCGGAGGACCGATGCCCGAGGAAAACGGCAGCGGAGCGCGCGTCCCGAATGAAGAGAAGGGCGTCCAGGGCCTCGTCCGCGAAGGCAGCCTGGTTCTCCGCAATCACATCTATTCCGTCACCGAAATCACCCAGGTCATCAAGGCCGCTTTGGAAACCGCCGTCCCGCAGGTCTGGGTCGCCGGCGAAGTCTCCAACGTCAGGCGATCAGGGTCGGGCCACATTTATCTGACCCTCAAGGATGCGGGGGCGTCGATGTCCGCCGCCCTCTGGAAAAACAGCGCCGAACGTCTCAAGTTCGAACTCAAGGACGGTCTGCAGATCGTCTGCCGCGGCCGGATCGACGTCTACCCGCCCCGCGGCAGCTATCAACTCATCATCGACCAAGTTGAACCCAAGGGCAAGGGCGCCCTCCAACTCGCCTTTGAGCAGCTCAAGGAAAAACTCCGGGCGGAAGGGCTGTTTGACCCCGAACGCAAGAAAAAACTCCCCCTCCTTCCGAAAACGATAGGCGTCGTGACGTCCCCGACCGGGGCCGCGTTGATCGATATTCTGCGGACGATCGACCGGCGTTTCGCCAAGGTCCGGATCGTGATTTATCCGGCCCGGGTTCAGGGCGACGGGGCGGCGGCCGAAATCGTCGAGGGGATCGATTTTTTAGGGAGCCGCCCTGGCATCGACGTGATCATCGTCGGCCGCGGCGGCGGGTCGATCGAGGACTTGTGGGCCTTCAACGAGGAACCCGTCGCCCGGGCGATTTTCGCTTGCCCGGTCCCGGTCATCTCGGCCGTCGGCCACGAGGTCGATTTCACGATCGCTGATTTCGTCGCCGACATCCGCGCCTCCACTCCGACGGCTGCCGCCGAAATGGTCGTGGAAAAGGAAGAGGCGTTCTCGGAACGGATCGAAAATTTCCGGCGCCGGGCCGAGCAGGCTCTCCGGTATGAACTCCAGACCCGCCGGGGCGGAGTCGACAAGCTCGCCCGGCACGGCGTTTTTGAGGGCTTCCAGCGCCGCCTCTGGACCTTGGGGCAGCGCGTCGACGAGCTCGAATCGCGGGCTTGGGACGTCGTCAACGAGGAACGGCGAAGGATCGCCGACGGAATATCACGGGCGACGCTGGCCGCGGAGCGCATGGCCGCCGTGTTGGGACGCCGGCTGGGCGATGCCGCGGGACGGGCGGCCTTGGTCGAGGAACGGATCATCGGCGCGTTTCGAACGTTCCTCGGAAAAAGGACCGGCGAGTGGGAACGCCTTTCGGCTTCGCTCCAGGCCCAAAGCCCGCTGAGCGTTTTAAAAAAAGGTTATGCCGTCGTTTGGCTGGAAGGATCGCCGCGGATCCCGGTCACCGGCGTTGAAAACGTCCGGCCGGGAGACGCGGTCGTGGTCTCGTTTTATTGCGGGGAAATTTCCGCCGAAGTGCGGAGCGTCGACCCCGCTCGATCCATCGAGGAGTCGATCGGCGCCGTCGGCGGGGCCGATGCTCCGGAACGGAAGGACCGAAATTCGGACGAAGGAAAGAGGAGATCATGAAAGAAAAGGAAAAGGGGAAAAAACCGGACCTTGATTTTGAGAATGCCCTGGCCGACCTCGAACGGATCGTGGACGAACTTGAAAAAGGCGGCCTCAGTCTGAATGAATCGCTCATCCGATTTGAACGGGGTGTCCGGCTTTCCCGGTTTCTCCGGAACGAGCTGGACAAGGCCGAGAAAAAAATCGAGATTCTCCTGAAGGATGACAAAGGCGGCGTCCATCCCGAATCCTTCAGCCTGGAGGATGCGGAGGGCGGGGAGTCGCCGGTTGTGAATGCCGGAAGCGCCCCCTCAAAGACCCATCCCAAGGCCAAAAAAGGCGAGGATGACTCCGAACTTCCGTTTTGATCCCCTTCGCGGAACTCCATGGACGATTTTCCGTAGGCGGATAGCGAACATTCCGCTTCGGGGACCGGCGCTCCAACGTCGGTAAAGGATAGATTCCACCGATTTAAATCCGTGGATCTTCGGAAACGCGGCTCTTTATTCTTTTATTTTCATAGTAATAGACGAAATTCGCGATTCCCGGAATCCGTGCGGCGCCTGTTCCTCGACCGATCTGATTTCGTGTTATAATTATTATTTGTGGAGATAAAAAGATGTATCGGAATGACCGCCGGACGGCCGATCAAAAGCGGCTTTCACGCTTTGTTTAGTTTTCCTTTCTCCCGATGAAAAAAATACTCGATTCGATCAACATTCCAGCCGATCTGAAAAGGCTTTCCATCGAGGATTTGGCCAAGCTGGCGGTCGAAATCCGGGCCGAGATTCTTGATGTCGTATCCCGAAACGGCGGGCATTTGTCCTCCAACCTCGGCGTCGTCGAAATCACCCTGGCCCTCCACCGGGTGTTCGACACGCCCCGGGACCTCATCGTCTGGGACGTCGGCCATCAAACGTATGCCCATAAAATCGTCACCGGCCGTCGGGATAAGTTCTCGACGCTTCGCCGCCAGGGCGGGCTTCTCGGCTTTCCTTCGCGCGAGGAAAGCCCGTACGACCCGTATAACACGGGACACGCCTCGACGGCTCTGTCGGCTGCGCTGGGCCTGGCCGTCGCCCGCGACATGGCCGGAGAACGCCGCCGGGTCATCGCCGTGGTCGGCGACGGCTCGCTCACGGGTGGCGTTTCCTGGGAGGCCCTCAACCAGATCGGCCATCTCCGGATTCCCCTGATCATCGTTCTCAACGACAACGAGATGTCGATTTCCCAGAGCGTCGGGGCCATCTCCAAATATCTCGGGTATCTGACATCGGGCCAGCACTACCTCCGGGTCAAGGACAAGGCCAAGACCCTGCTCAAATCGCTTCCCGGCGTGGGCGGCCCGATGATCAAGGCCGCCCGGGCGCTTGAGGAAATGGTCAAGAAGACGTTTTTCCCGGGGCTCGTTTTTGAGGAGCTCGGATTACGGTACGTCGGTCCCGTCCAGGGCCACAGCCTTCCCTCGCTTCTGGAAGTGTTTGAAAAGGCCAAGACGGAAACCGACGGCCCGGTGCTGATTCATTGCGTGACCCGGAAAGGCCGCGGCTACAGCCCCGCCCAGGACAGCCCCGAACATTTCCACGGGGCGCCGCCGTTCGACGTCGAATCCGGCGAGCCGACCACGCCCGGAGCCAAACCGTCCTATTCGGCGGTTTTCGGGAACACCATGCTGCGGATCGCCGGCGAGGACGAACGCGTCGTGGCCATCACCGCGGCCATGTGCGAGGGGACGGGACTTCTCGAATACGCCGCCCGGCGGCCGGGTCAATTTTTCGACGTCGGAATCGCCGAACAGCATGCCGTCAATTTCGCCGCCGGCTTGGCGGTCGGCGGCCGGCGGCCGGTGTGTGCCATCTATTCGACGTTTCTCCAGCGGGCCTACGATCAGATTTATCACGACGTCTGCCTCCAGAATCTCCCCGTCGTTTTCGTCCTCGACCGGGCCGGCCTCGTCCCGGACGACGGCCCCACCCATCAGGGCGTCAACGACATCGCCTATCTCCGGCATATGCCTAACATGGTTCTCATGGCCCCCCGCGACGAGAACGAAATGCGGCACATGTTGAAAGCCGCGTTCGGTTACGACCGTCCGGTCGCGATCCGTTTCCCCAAGAGCGAGGTCGTCGGCGTGGCGATGGACCAAACGTGGCGGGCTGTTCCGCTCGGAAAATCGGAAACTCTCAAGGCCGGAACGGACCTGGTGCTGGCCTACGGGAGCATGGTCCTTCCGGCGCTGGAAGCGGCCGAGCGGGCTGAAGCGGATTCGGGCGGAGGATTCAGCCTCGCCGTCGTCGACGCGAAGTTCTGCAAACCGCTCGACGAGGAATTGATCCTCCGGTACGCTCGGGCCGGAAAAGCGATCGCCACAGTGGAGGAGGGAGTGCTCGCGGGCGGGTTCGGCAGCGCCGTTTTGGAATTGCTCAACCGCCATGGGCTCCTCAATGTCCGGATCAAATGTTTCGGACTTCCGATCGACATTTTCCCGGTCGGAAAACGTGCGCAACTCCGCGAACGTTATGGGCTCGACACGGCGGGATTGGCGGGGCAATTCCGGTTGTTTTTCGGCGGTCCGGGCGACCCGGCGGAGCCCGGTACGAAATCCTGATAAACTGGGGCGGGCGGTATCCTTTCGCGCAGTTCGATGAAAAAAACAAGAGCCGATCTTCTCCTCGTGGAACGCGGCCAGGCGGATTCCCAAGCCAAAGCCCAAGCCCTCATCATGGCGGGCCTGGTCGCGTCGGCGGGCCGGCGGGTTGAAAAAGCGGGCGAGTTGCTGGCGGCGGACGCCCCCCTTTCACTTGAACCGGTGTCGCCGTTTGTCGGCCGCGGCGGTTTGAAGCTGGCCGAAGCGCTGGACGCATTCGGCGTTTCGCCCGCGGGCCTGACGTGCGCCGACATCGGGGCTTCGACCGGCGGATTCACGGACTGCCTGCTCCAGCGGGGGGCGGCGCGGGTTTACGCCGTGGATGTTTCCACCCGCCAGATCGACGACCGCCTGCGTCGGGACCCGCGCGTCGTTTTGATCGAAAAAAACGCCCGGAACATCAAGTCGGAAGATTTTTCCGAACCGATTCGGCTTGCCGTCATGGATGTCTCATTCATTTCGATTCTCAAAATATTTCCAGCCCTGGCCGAAGTGTTGCGGCGCAGGCGGGGGAACGGGAAAGAGGGCGGGAGAGAGGGAGAGAACGCGCGTGACGGCGGGCAGAAGCCGCGATCCGGACCCGTTCTTCTCTCCCTGATCAAGCCGCAGTTTGAGGCGGCCCGGGACAGTGTCGGGAAGCGCGGCGTAGTTCGGGATCCCGGCGTCCATCGGGAAGTTCTGACCCGGATCGCCCGGGACGCCCGGGCGGTCGGATTCCGGTTGACGGGTCTCGTTCGATTAAAGACGCGGGGACAAAAGGGGAACCAGGAATTTTTTGGAAGATTCGAGCTGGGGTGGTCGGCGGAGAGCTGGGGGGAAGCCCGCCTGGAACCTCTCCCCGAGGGCGTGTTAGAATGGATTTCCGCGGCCGTCGATGGAGCGGAAAAACCGGATGGAGGGTTCCCGGGATGAAGGCTTTTCAACGGGCCGGCGTCGTCATCAAACCCCACGCGCCCGGCGTGGCCGAAGTCATCGTCAAGCTGCGCGGGTATTTCACGGCCAAAGGGGTCAAACCCGTTTTGGAGCAGGCGGCGGCCGAAAAAATCGGCCGGACCGACGGCCTGCCGCGCGAACGCGTCCCTGCCGAATCCGACCTCGTCGTGGTACTCGGTGGAGACGGGACGCTTCTCAGCATCGCCCATATCGCCGCTCGTTTGAACGTCCCGGTCATGGGCGTCAATCTGGGGAGTCTCGGATTTCTCACGGAAGTTCCTTTGGCGGAAATGACCCTCGCTCTGGACGCCGTGCTTTCGGGCCGGACGGACGTCATCAGTCCCCGGATGATGCTCGAGTCGACCTACCGGAAAAACACCGAATTGACCTTGAACGACGTCGTCCTTAACAAGGCGGCCAAGGCCCGGATGATCCAGTATGTCATCTCGGTCGACGGCCGGGAAATCGCTAAACTGCGGGCCGACGGCCTGGTCGTGGCGACCCCGACCGGAAGCACGGCGTATTCGCTGTCGGCCGGGGGACCGATTCTCCAACCGTACGTTCCGGCGATTCTGCTGACGCCGATTTGTCCGCATACCCTTTCGTTCCGGCCGACGGTCATTTCCTCGGATTCCCGAATCCGGATCGAGTTGAAAACACCCGGCGAGGAAGTCTACCTGACCTTGGACGGCCAGCGGGGCGGGGATATGGACGGCGACGATATCGTCGATATCCGGAAAGCGGATTGTGTTCTCCAATTGGTGACGTCGCCGCAGCGCAATTATTTCGACCTGCTCCAGGAGAAGCTCCGGTGGGGATGATGAAGCCTTTGGCGATGACTTATCTTAGGTCGGACACACGAGGATGAAATCTCTCCTGAGAAAGAAATTGCGCGTCGTCTTGATTTCCGCTGAGGCCTACCCCTTTGCCGGCTCCGGTACTTCCGGGCTTGCGATTCAATCGCTTCCGGAATCATTGTCCCGTTTGGGATACGATGTTTCCCTCGTCGTACCGAAATACCGCCGCCCGGCGATCGAGGCGCTTCCGTTTTCGCCGGTTCTTCAGCGTTTCCTCATCCCCATCGGGTCGAACAAGGTCTCCTCGTCGGTTTATCAAGCGGAGGCGGCCGTCTCACCCGCTTCTCCGGTTGATTGCCCGGTCGACCCGGACCCTCCGGCCCGCCGTTTTCGTATTTATTTCATCGAGAACGCGAAATATTTCGACCGTGAGCGGATTTTCGGATCGGAAAACGCTCCGTACCTCGACAACGACGAACGGTTCACGTTTTTCAGCCGGGCCGCCCTGGAATTCCTGTGGCGGGCCCGGATCGGCGCCGATATCATTCATTGCCACGATTGGCCGACGGCGTTGGTTCCCCTCTTCCTCCGGACCGAGTACGGCGGCCGGCGCCATTTCCGAAAGACCGCTTCCGTTTTCACCGTTCATAATCCGACGGCCCAGGGCGATTTCCCGCCCGAGTCGTTCGCCCTGACCGGTCTCTCCTGGGATCTCTTTACGCCGGAACGGCTGGCCCCCGCCGGGAGGTTCAATTTCACCGCCGCCGGTTTTCTTTTCGCCGATTCCCTGAGTGCCGGCGACGAAGCGTCGGCCGAAGCCGTCCGGACGGGCGCAGCGGGCGCGGAGCTGCCCGCTATTCTGGCCCGGCGGACGCGGGCGGCCGGGGAGATTTCCAAGAAAGAAAAAAAAGACGGGAACGGACAAGGAGAAGACACGAACGCGCGGTTTAAATTCGAGGCTCCGGCGTCGGGCCCGGAAGTCGCCGAAGTCTATCGACAGGCCATGATATTACGGAGAGGAGGATCTCATGTCTGATAACGTTCCGTCCGTGACCGACGCCGATTTCGAGGCGGAAGTCCTGAAATCCGAACTTCCGGTGTTGATCGATTTTTCCGCCGTCTGGTGCATGCCCTGCAAGATGGTCGCCCCCATCGTCGACGCGCTGGCCGTCGAGATGAAGGACCGGATCAAGGTCAGGATGATGGACGTGGACGCGAGCCCCAAAACGCCGGCCAAGTACGGCATCCGGGGCATTCCGACGCTGCTTTTATTCAAGGGCGGCGATCTGAAGGAATCGATCGTCGGCGCCGTTTCGAAAGACAAAATCGTCGCGGCGATCAGCAAACATCTTTCATGAGCGTCCGCGAGCGGTCCGACGTCGTGATCATCGGAGCCGGCCCGGCCGGGCTGTCGGCCGCGATCTACACGGGCCGGGCCCGCCTTTCGACCGTCGTCTTGGAGAAAGGCATCCCGGGCGGGCAAATCCTGATCACCGACTGGATCGAGAATTATCCCGGATTTCCCGACGGGGTCGCGCCGTTTGAGTTGATGGAAGGATTCCAAAAACAGGCCGTTCACTTCGGGGCGGAGATCGTCACCGACGAGGCCCGCGAAATCGTGTCCGACGCGGATTCGGGCAACTCGAAGGGGTGGGTCGTCCGCGGGGAGAAAGACGATTATCCGGCCCGGGCGGTCATCATCGCTGCCGGCGCCCGATACCGCCGGTTGGGGCTCGCCGAGGAGGGCCGGTTGGTCGGCCGCGGCGTGTCTTATTGCGCCACGTGCGACGGGGCTTTTTTCCGTGATCGGGAGATCGCCGTTGTCGGCGGCGGAGACACGGCCCTCATGGAGGCGGTGTATCTGACGAAGTTCGCCTCCCGAGTACGCCTTGTCCATCGGCGCGACAAGCTCCGCGGGGCGAAGATCCTCCAGGAAAGGATTTTCGACAATCCCAAAATCACGGTCGAATGGAATTCGGTCATCGACCGGATCCTCGGGGACGATCATGTCGAGGGCATCGTCCTCCGGGACACGCGGGATGGGTCGCTACGGGAGGTCAAAGTGGAGGGAGTCTTCATTTCGGTCGGAATGGACCCGCAAAGCGATTTCGTCAAGCGCCTGCTGTCCCTCAACGATTGGAACGAAATCCGCGTCGACGAACACATGGCGGCTTCCCGACCCGGGATTTTCGCAGCCGGCGACGTCGTCGAGGGCGCCCCGCACCAGGTCGCCACGGCCGCCGGGACCGGCGTCACGGCGGCGTTGAGTGTCGTCGAATATCTTGAAGGGGCCACGCCCCCTATTTATCCTTGAGCGTGGCCTCAAGCTCGGCGACCCGGACTTTCAGTTTTTTGAAATCCTTAATAATTCGGGGACAGGTTACCCATTTCCCGAATTCCCAAATCACTCGTTTACTTAATTATTCATTGCTTTTATATGAATAAGTTCGCTAGGTATGTCTTATGAATTCGGGGATTGAGTGATCTGTCCCCGAATTGCTTGAACTATTCCGGAGTTGTCCGAATCGTCTTCGGATCCATTATGTTTCTTACGTCCCGGTTTTTTCGGCCGGACCTCCCGTCCCAGGGTATTTTCCAACTGATTGATGAAATCCTCTCCACCCAGCGGCCGGCCGGTCATGATGTGATTGCGGATATCCTTGATTTCCTCTTCCTCCTCTTGTTCGCGAAGATAGGCCCGCCAGGCCTTCCCGCGGATCCCGAGTCCGTCTGGAGAGAGCATGTCGTCCGGTTTTCCGAGAACGTGTGAGGATGCGCTTGACCAAGGATAGTTCTCGGCGATTTTTACGATTCCGGCCCGAACCGGATTATTTTCTACGTAGCGAAGCGCCCGATAGAGATGAATGTCTTCCAGAGGAAATGAGTAATATCGCCCCTGCCAGAGAGAACCCCGCCAATTCATCTGGAGATTGACCTGACTCGTGTATTTCTTGTGGGCCTCCCTTATGGTCAGGTTCATGCTGTCCGACTTCAGGGGAACCGCGATTAAATGAACATGATTGTGCATCAAGCAATACGCCCAGAACTTGAGTCCGAAAAGATCCCCATATCGCAAGAGAAGGCGGAGATAGAGCTTTTTGTCCTCATCGCCGAAAAAAATAGCCTGGCGGCGGTTTCCCCGGTTTGTGATGTGGTGAGGACAATTTGGAACGACGACACGCGCTATTCGAGGCATATGATTTAATCCTGATATTCTAAAGACGCGGGGACGCCTTCGGTTTTCTCAGATGGAATTCGGGCGAGTTAAGAGAGAGTGAAAATTCGGGGAAAGATTACTCAACCCCCGAATTCAGATTACTCATGCTCTCTAACTGATTCATATTACAGCAAATAATAATTCGGGAAATGAGTAATCTGTCCCCGAATTACCCGAATCAATCAGCGGGTTGAATCGGCCCGTAGGTGGGCGAGTTCGGCCTCAAGCTCGGCGACCCGAACTTTCACTTTTTTGAAATCCTTGACGATGTCGTAGAGCTGGGGGGCGACGGCCCAGAGCTTGCGCCAGTCGCGGATGTCGAGATGGGGGATTCCGGCGACCATTTGACCGGCCGGGATGTTCTTTGTGACGCCGGTTTTGGCGGCGACGATGACCCCGTCACCGACTTCGATATGATCGGGAATTCCGACCTGCCCGCTGAGAATCGCGCCGCGCCCGATCTTCGAGCTTCCTCCGATCCCGACCTGGGCGACGAGAATCGCGTTCTCGCCGACCTCGACGTTGTGGGCGACCGTAACGAGGTTGTCGATTTTCGTCCCGCGGCCGATGACGGTGGTTCCGAGCGCCGCCCGGTCCACCGTCGAATTGGCTCCGATTTCGACATCGTCTTCGATCACGACCGTCCCGACCTGGGGGATTTTGAGGTGGGTCCCGTCGGGGCCTTTGATGTACCCAAAGCCGTCGCCGCCGATCTGGACGCCGTTATGCAGGATGACGCGGTCGCCGAGGCGGACGTCCTCGCGGAGCGAGACGCCCGAGTGAAGGCGGCAGGCCGCGCCGACGCGGACGCCCTCGTAGATGGAAACGAGCGGGAAGATGACGGTGCCCGGCCCGATGTCCGCCCCGTCGCCTATGAAAGACATCGCTCCGACCGAGACGTCCCCGGCCAAGCGCGCGGTCGGAGAGACGCAGGCGGTTGGATGGATGCCGGGCGCGGGACGGCGGGCGGGAACGATCAGGTCGATCGCCCGGATGAACGCCAGATGCGGGTTTTCCGCCCGAAGAACCGCCCGCAGCGGGACCCGGTCCCGAGATTCGTCGACCGGAAGTATTCCGGCCGCCGCGCGCGTGCCTTCGAGTTGAGGGCGCCATTTGGCTTGGGCGTAGAAAACGAGATCCCCCGGCTCGGCCTTGTCCAGACTCGATACGCCCGTGATTTCGACCGAGCCGTCTCCTTCAAAGTCCAATCCTAGGCGATCCGCAAGTTGCCGAACGGTGATTTTCATCCCGGCCTCCCGTCCCTATTATATTCTTTCTCATTCGGGGACGCATTCCTTAAATTCCACATATCCCGAATCGGACAAATTTGTGTTGGTGATGGGAAAATTCGGCAAATTCCGAAATTCGGGAAAAAATCGGGGACAGGTTACTCAAACCCCAAATTGTCAAATACTGTTTTATGAATGACTTACCGGACGTGTGATTTTGGAATTCGGGAAATGAGTAACCTGTCCCCGAACTAATTCCGAATCGCAAACGCTTTATTATGAGGCCTGAACCGTTTTCGTCTTGAGGCGTTCGTCCAACCGTTCGTTGACGACGGCCGCCAACTCCGCCCCCCACAACATGATGACGAGCGAGAACGACAGCCACAATAAAAAGAAAATGATCGAGGTCAGCGTTCCCTGGACGACCTTGCTCAAGACGACGCCGATCGCGGAAAAGCGGACGACCCAGATGACGAAGAGCCGTTTGAAGATTTCCCAGAACGCGGCCGCGATGACGGCGGCCAGGGCGGCCGCCCGGGTGTGGACCTTCCGTTCGGGGATGAATTTGTACATCACGAACAGGACGAACCAGCTCAGGGCGATCGGGATCAGGTACTGGATAAAGATGTTGTCGACGAGTTTGATGACGTCCGGATTGAGGTATTCTTGGACGAAGTCGCTCGCTTCGATGGCCCGGTGAACGGCCGCCCAAACGGCCGTGATCGAAAGCGAGATGAACAGAATCACCCCGATCACGAACATGATCAGGTATTCCATCAGCCGGTTGTAAACGAACGACCGCTGGTAGGTCGTTCTGAAGATTTCGTTGATGATCCGGATCAGGTTGGAGAACAGCAGGCTCGCGGCGATCAGCGAACCGATCAGGCCGATCCAGCCCAACTGGTCGAGGTTGTTCGCTACCCCCGCCATTTTGCTGAAAAAGGATGGACTGAATTTGGCGAAGAAATCCTCGGTGAAGACGTTCAGACTCCGGACGGCGATTTCCGAATTTCCCATGAACCGGGTCGTGACCCAAGCAAACAGCGCCAGGAGCGGCACGGCGCACATCAGGGCGAAATAGGAAATGATGATGGAGTATTGAAAGCAGCGGTCGCGGTTGAACCGCTTGAAGGTTTCGACGAGGAGCCGGAAGATTGGCGCGGCCATCAACGTGTCTCAGCCGAACGCCGGCCCGTTCGGCGGGGAAGACCCGCGCGCCGAACGGACCGGAATCCGGTCTTCAGATCACGCGTAATTGCCCCACTTGACCATGAGGATGATGAAAGCCACGAGAAGAGCGTAAATGACGAGCGTTTCGATCAGAATCAGGCCCAGCAGAAGGAGGAAACGGATCGTCGGGGCGCCCGCCGGGTTGCGGGAGATGCCCTCGCAGGCGCTGCTGATGGCCTTGGCCTGACAGAAAGCCCCGGCCGCCGCGGCCAGCGTAATGATCCCGCCGGCGACGATCAGCGACACCATGTAAAGCTTGGACTTGGCGTCGGGCGCGCCGCCTTCCTGGGCCAGAAGCGGCATCCAGGCGAGGGCGGCGAAAAAGAGCGTGAGACCGAACGTTTTCGACGTTTTCGACATGGCAAGACTCCTTATGATATTCACGCGTGGGCTTCTTTGAGATGGGCTTCGGACGAAGCGGAGACCGCGTGCTCCGCTTCCTCTTCGACCGCCCCGGCGAGGTAAATGCAGCTAAGGAGAACGAACACGAACGCTTGCAGGAGCGCCGTAAAAATGGAAAGAACCATAAACGGCAGGGGCAGGAAGAGCGGGACGATCGAGGCGATGACGACGATCAACACTTCCTCGGCGAAGATGTTGCTGAACAACCGGATCGACAGCGAGATCACTCGGGAAAAATGGCTGATCAACTCGATCGGGATCATCAGCGGAGCGATGGCCGGGATCGGGCCCATGAAATGTTTGAGGTATTTGAGTAACCCTTGGGCCTTGATTCCCTGTCCATGATAATAGAGAAAAACGGACAAGGCGCAACCGATGGTGACATTGAGCTTGGCCGTGGGCGACATGAGTCCCGGAATCAGACCCAGCAGGTTGCAGAAGACGATGAAGAGACCGACCGTCCCGATGACCGGGGTGTATTTTTTCCCCTCCGGCCCGACGATCTCGACGATCTGCCCCTCGAAAAACCGGATGATGGATTCGGAAACGACCTGGAACTTTCCGGGGACGAGGTCGCGTTTCTTTCCGGCCAGGGTAAAGAGGACGATCATGATCACGGCGACGATGAAAACCATCACGATGTAATCGGGAATGCAATGAGCGGGATCGGCGACTTGAATGCCGAACAGGGCAAGCAACGACGCGACCGGACGTCCGATCAAGCGGTTGACCAGAACGACGATCCCGAGAGTGTGCTCTAATCCTTCCATGTTTTCATGAGGGCGAACGCCTTAGCCGCTTCGATGATGAAAGCCGGAACGGCCATCGAAAAGCCTGCGGCGAACGCCAAAATCCTATCCTGATAGGCGAGAATTATAAGCAAAAAAACTCCCAAAATCAAAACAAATCGGAGGGCGTAGAAGATCAAGCCCGAGCGGACCGCCTCGGCCTTTTTCCGGTTCAGGATCCCGGCCAGCGTATTTTTCATCCAAAGAAAGGACACGGTCGAAAGAATTCCTCCCGCGAAGAAGAAAATCCCGGTCGAAAGGTCGAAAATCAACAAAAGCGCGACCGCGACGACGGCCGAAAGCGCGATGATTTCGACGGGAATGCGCCGAACCGCCGTTTCCTCAAACGACCGGACAGGGGGGCCGTCCGTTGAGCCCGCGGAAGGGGACGGGGAAGGCGGCCTGGCGACGGGGTTGGAGTTTTCGGAAGTCATAAGTATCGTCCTTTCCGTGCTATTTTAGCACGGAGGAGGAGGTTAGTCCTCTTTCCCGGCCTCGGCGTCCCGGATAAATTTTTTAAGGCCTCGGAGAAGGCTGATCAATCCCGAGGCGACACCCAGAAGCGTCCAGATGATGATCATCCAGTGGTCGGTTTTCAGCCATTTGTCCAGCCAATAGCCGATAAACATACCGATGGCGATCCCCGACGGCAGGGCCAGGCCCAACGAGGTGGCCTCCGCCAGCCGGCGATAATTAATACGGGGACGCAGCCCCAAGGGGGGCGACACTCACTTAACCCCGAAATTCAATAATATCAGCATGATGGGCTATTTATGGGTTGATTGACATGTCCCCAACAAAGTCTTGACGATTCGACTCGCCGCCGTCGTCCGCGTCTTTGAACCACCGCCGTAAAGAGGGGCGGACTTGCGAGGGCGTTTGAAATTCCTTACGGCCCGAACGATCTGCGTCCGGTCCGCCCCGGCAAGCACGTTCCACCCGGCGGCGACGGTTTCCACCCATTCCGTCCGGTCCCGAAGCGTGACGCACGGGACCTTGAGCCAATACGCTTCCTTTTGCATGCCGCCCGAATCGGTCAGAATCATCGCCGCGCCGCTTTCCAAACGGGCCATCTCGAGATGGCCGACCGGGTCGATGAATCGAATACCCGCCGGCCGCTCCGCCGCGATCATTTTTCTCGTTCGCGGATGGACGGGGAACACGACCGGACGATCGCGGGAGATCGTTTTCAGGGCGGCGAGGATGTTTTGGAGCCGGGCCGGATCGTCCGTGTTTTCGGCCCGGTGAACGGTTGCCAGGAAGTAACCTCCATCCTCCAGTCCCAGCCGTGCCAACCCGAATTCAGAACCCCGGGTCGTTTCCCGTTTTTTCGCCTGAATAACGGCTTCCGTCAAGGCTTCGACCATTACGTCGCCGACGACGTAAACGCCCTCGCGGATGCCCT
Source organism: Candidatus Aminicenantota bacterium (assembly GCA_026393895.1). GTDB lineage: Bacteria > Acidobacteriota > Aminicenantia > Aminicenantales > UBA4085 > JAAZPG01. Next base: position 22,110 of record JAPKZG010000069.1, on the reverse strand, counting down.
CCTTCCTGAGGTTTGAGGCGGCGGCGGGCGAGGGACAAAACAGGAGAGAGGCGAGATGATCGGTGACGACGCGGTTGATTTCCTCGGGCATTCTCCGATCGTAGGACCGGAGGCCCGCTTCCACGTGGGCGATGGGAATACTTAATTTGGCCGCGGCCAGGGCTCCGGCCAGGGTGGAATTGGTGTCGCCGTAAACGAGCACTTCGTCCGGACGCTCGCGCTCCAGAATCCGTTCGATCGCCGCGAGCATCGCCCCGGTTTGGACTCCGTGGGGGGCCGACCCGATTCCCAGGTCGTAATCGGGCGCGGCGATGCCCAGTTCCTCGAAAAAGACGGCCGACATGTTGTCGTCATAATGCTGACCGGTATGAACCAGGATTTCCGATATATTTCGGCCGGCGGCGGCCGCCCGGATCGCCCGGCTGACCGGCGCCGCCTTGATGAATTGAGGACGGGCGCCGACGATTGTGGCGATTTTCATCCGATTACCCCTCGTCGGTGACGTCGCGGACGCGGCCGTTTCCCAACCGGTACCGCCGTCCGGAGCGCGGGCAGGAAGCAAATCCGTCGGTGTCGAATTTCAATTTCTCACCGGCTTCGCTCAGCCAGCCGATGAGCCGGGCCGGATTGCCAACGACCAGGGCGAAGTCGGGGACTTCTTTCGTCACGACCGCGCCGGCGCCGACAAAGGCGAACCGGCCGATCGTGTTGCCGCAGACGATCGTCGAATTGGCCCCGAGCGAAGCCCCCTCCTTGACTCGGGTCGTCCGATAATAAGACGCCCCATGCTGGGGATACTTGCTTCGCGGCACGATGACGTTGGTGAAGACCATGGATGGGCCGCAGAACACGTAGTCCTCCAGGATGACGCCGGAATAAACCGAGACGTTATTTTGGATTTTGACGAAATTTCCGACCGTCGCGTTCTCGGCGATGTTGACGTTCTGCCCGAGAACGCAGTTCTTTCCGATCCGCGCGCCCGTCTGAACGTGGGAAAAATGCCAGATTTTGGTACCGGATCCGATTTCGACGCCGGGGTCGACGACGGCGGTCGGGTGGACGAAAAACGGCGGCGAGGCAGAGACAACCGGGCGCACGGTTTCAGGCCGGGGAGCCGATTTTGAGATTTTCAAATTCGCGGCCGCACTTTGGGAGATTTTCGCCGCGGCTCCCCGTTTGGCTGTTTTTTTGACAGGCGTTTTTAGGCGCTTTTTGCCGGCGTTTGTTGAGGAGGGGGCCGTTTTTCCCATATCGATTCTCCCGCGGCCGCTGGCTTCCTTTCGGCCGAAAGCCAATATACCGGAAAACCGGGCTTGCCTCAAGATGAAGGTGAAGTCTTTTAATTCGGGGACAGGTCCCGAATAACACGATTTGCCAGATTTTGGCTATTTCGTGCTATTCGGGGAATGAGTAACCTGTCCCCGATTTATAGGGGCTGCGTCCCTGATATTGTGTCGCCGGGACCAATCGTTTATTATAGAGCCCACCTTGGGATGGAAAATAATTCGATGAAACCGTTTTTGCTCCTGGCCGAACTCGTTCCCGCACAGGCGGACGACGTCCGCCCGATCGAGCGTTTTCTCCTTGATTATGCCGCCGGAAAGTCCAAATTTCCCGCCGGGGTTCGGCTGGCAGGAATCACTCTTCCCCAAAACCCGCGCGGCAACGCTATGCTCGATCCTGTCGAAGTCTATTCGATCATCGCCTCAAAAAATACGGCCGGCCGGGGATTGTGGGCCGACCTCGACGTCATCCTCCACGTCACGGGCAAAGACCAAAACGCCGACGCGCTCCGTTCCTCGCTTCTCGGCCTTCGCGCGCTCGGCCTCACGACCGTCTTGGCGATTACCGGCGACAAGCCGGCGTCGGGAAAGCGAGTGTTCGAGCTCGATTCCATCGGCCTTCTCGAACTCATCTCCGAGCTGAATTTCGACGCTTTCCAGCGGACGCCGGTCCCACGTCTCGCCGCACCGCCCGCTTCTTCTCCCCTTGTTTCATCCCTTCCGCCGGCGCCCGGAGTTTTCCGGGGGATCGGGGAAGCGCTGTTTAGCGACCCGGCGACCTCCGCCCGCGGCCTATCCGGGTTTGCCGCGGTCCCGCAGTTTTTCGCCTTGGCCGCGGTTTCGCCGTTTAAATACACCGAAGCTTCGCTTCTCCAGCAATATTTCAAACTCGGCAAGAAAATCCGGGCCGGCGCCTCCGCGCTGCTTATGCAAATGGGCTGGGATTCACGAAAATCCGGGGAGTTGTTCCGGTATCTCCGCGACGCGCGGATCGACGTCCCGGTTTTCGGTAATGTCTATTATCTTACCAACGCCAATCCCGCCGTCCGCCTGATGCACGACGGCCAGATTCCGGGATGTTACGTTTCCGATGAGCTTTTGGCCGCCGTCCGGCGGGAAAAAACGGACGCCCACCTCGAGCGCGCCGCCTGCCAGGTCGCCATGTACCGCGACTTCGGGGCCGCGGGCGTCGACCTCGGCGGTCTGCCCGATTTCGATACTCTTGCGAAGATCGTCGTTCGGGCGAAAGAAATCGGAACCGGATGGCGGGAGCGCCGCGAAATTCTCGATTATCCGCCGCCCCGGCTTGCCTCAGGGAAGGAGCCGTTCTACCTCTACGGCGCGGCTTCGGAGGAAAGCCCCGTTTCCTCGAAAACGGTTTTCCGGCCGGCCGTGCGCCGCAGGACGTTTCATCAACGGCATTTCGATTTTCTCCACCGGAATTTTTTAACCAAGGGAAAACGGCTTGGCCCGGCCGTCGCCGGGACGGCCCGCTTGTTCAAATCCCTTGACCGGGGCGAAGGATTGCTTTTCCGGTGGGTTCGCGGCGCGGAAGGGGCGTCCAAGTCGGTCCTGTTCAATTGCGAAGATTGCGGCGATTGTTTCCTGCCCGAAAATTTCAGTTACTGCACGCTCGGGGATTGCGACAAGGGATTGCCTAATCCGCCCTGCGGCGACGCCACGCCAGACGGCCAATGCGGGAACAATGTCAAACGCGTCTGCGTGGCCGAATCGATATACCTGGCGGCCGCCGCGGCCGGAAGGCGGCCGGCGGAGCGGATACCGGGCTTGCCGATCGAGGCGACAGGCGGGATCGCCGATTTGGCCGCGGTCTCGCATCCGCCCCGGATTGCCGCCCTCGAACATTCTTCCGCCGTCCTGAATTATCTTTTCGACCGCGATCATACCCGGCGCGTCCCGTTGATCCAGATTGCCGAGCTTCTTCACGCCAGCATACCGCGGACCGCGGCGGCGATGAAGGAAGTGATCGACGGGGGGCTTATCGGCGCTCCGCCGGCGGCTCTCCGTGCGACCGGATCGGCCGCTCTCGGATATCTCGTCTCGCTCATCAAGATGCAGGTCAAACACGGGGCCGCGTTCATCGACGTCAACGTCGACGCCCTCAGTGACGACAATCTCGAATTCCGAAAAGAGATCCTGCGATTTTTCGTCCGCCTGATCCGCGAACATTCCTCCGGCGTCCCCGTTTGCGTCGACAGCGGCTCGCCGGACATGCTCGAGGCGGGTTTGGCCGCATGGTACGAGGGTTCGACGGAAGAGGGCCGTCGGTCCGCCGTACCCCTTCTCAACTCCATTAAGACATACACGATGGAGCGGCTGCTGCCGTTGGCCGCCCGGAATCCGTACCGTTTCATCGGGCTGCTGGTGGATGAAAAAACAGCCGGCCGCGACGGCGCCTACGGCGTGGAGGAGCTTCTGGCTCTTGCTCGGGAGCTCTTTCAAACCGCGACCGGACGGTTCGGGTTCGCCCCCTCGGATATTTTCTTCGATTCGACCGTCTTTCCGCTGTCGATCGACGTTCCGATGGATGCGGAAAAACCGGGATATACCTACCGGGCGTTCGAGACGATCCGGAGGCTCAAGTCCGATCCGGCGTTCAAAGGGGTTCACTTTTCGCTCGGCGTTACGAATTCTGTCCGCGACCTGCCGGGCCGGCGGACGGGCGTCTGCCGCGCGTACCTGGCCCGGGCGATGGACCGCGGCCTCGACGCCGGGATCGTCAACGTCTTTCACGATTACGGAAAGCGGCCGGCGGCTCCGGACCTGCTCGCCTTTGTCGACGCGTTTGCCAGCCAGGACGGCGCGCCGGCGTCGGTTCAACGGGCCATCGACGCGATGATGGACTTCTGCCGGGCCAACCGGACCAAGCCCCAAATATGAGTTGAGCGACGGTTCCTTTTCCGCTATGATTCCCCAGGACATAAGGAGAAGGGCGCCCATGAAGGAATCCATTCCATTGCTCAAACGATTCGCCCTGATCGGCGCCGCCGGCTATATCGCGCCCCGGCACATGAACGCGATCAAGGACACCGGAAACCTCCTCGTCGCGGCGATGGATAAATCAGATTCCGTCGGCATTCTCGACTCCTATTTTCCCGAAGCCGCGTTCTTCACCGAATTCGAGCGCTTCGACCGTTTCCTGGAAAAACTCCGCCGCGACGACCCCGCCAAGGGCATCGATTGCCTCAGCATCGCCACGCCCAATTACCTTCACGACGCTCATATCCGTTTCGCCCTTCGCGTCGGAGCCTGCGCGATTTGCGAAAAGCCCGTCGTCCTCAATCCCTGGAATATCGACGCTTTGAAAGCCATCGAAAACGAATATGATAAAAAGGTTTACACGGTTCTTCAGTTGCGCCTTAATCCCGTGATCCAAGCCCTGAAATCCCGGATCGAAAACGACCGGTCCGGACGCGTTTACGACATCGAACTCACCAACGTCACGGTCCGCGGTCGCTGGTATTTTTATTCCTGGAAAGGGGATGAGGCGAGATCGGGGGGAATCGCGACCAATATCGGCATCCACTTTTTCGATGCGCTGGCCTGGATCTTCGGCAGGGCCGTCCCGGGAGGAAACATCGTCCATTTGAAGGACGCGGACAGGGCGGCCGGTTTTCTGGAACTCCGCCGGGCCCGGGTCCGGTGGTTTCTCTCTCTCCGCGCCGACGATCTTCCCGAAAAATGCCGGCATGAGGATCAGCGGGCGTTCCGACAAATTAAGATCGACGGAGAGCCCTTGGACTTCACTGCGGGATTCGCGGGGTTGCATACACGCATCTACGAGGAAATTCTCAACGGCCGCGGTTTCGGCCTCGAGGAAAACCGCCGGGCGGTCGAGATCGCCCATGATATCCGGCACGCCGCCGTCGATTCCAACCGTGGCGACCGCCACCCGCTCATTTAATTTGGGGACAGAGCCCCTAAGGGGGGCGGCACTCATTCAATTCCCGAATTCGAGCGTTCTGATTTTCTAACTCACTGATAATTAACCAGATAGTAATTCAGGTTTGAGTGCCCTGTCCCCGAATTCACCCGAATTTATTTCGATTTGTGATAAAATCCGGCCGATGAACCGTCCGCAGGAAGCGCTGCTTTATCTTCTCCGCGCCAATCGAGGGACTTCCGGTTTCGAAAACAAATCGACAAATTGGGAAATGAGTGCCCTGTCCCCGAATTCTTCGAATTCTCCTCCTTTCGAAATATGCTCATTGACGCCCGAAGATTGGGAGCTCGTTTTAAAAGAAGCAGGCCGGCATGGCTTGGCGCCGTATCTCTATCATAAACTCCGTTCTCAGCTTTCAGCCGAATCCGCGCCCTTGAGTCCCACTTCGACCGGGTTCCGCTCCGCCGATATTCCCGATTGCGTCCTGGCCGAACTTCGGCGGGCGTATTATCACAACGTCGCGATCAATCTCCAGCGTTTTCATTATCTCGGGATCGCCCTCCGGGCCTTGACCGCCGCGACCGTCCCTGTGATCGTTCTCAAGGGCGGCTACCTGGCCGAGGCGGTTTATGGGAACATCGGCCTCCGCGTCATGGGCGACATCGACATTCTCGTCCGGCGGGAGAATATACCGGCGGCAGCCGAGGCCCTCCGTTCGACCGGTTATGACCCGCGGGAATATCGACTCGAACCGCCCACCGACGCCAATGAATTTCATTTCGTCCATCATAAAAGCCGGGATATCATCGAGCTCCATTGGGAAATTTTCAAGTCCGAATATCCTTATGCCATGAAATCGGAGGTCGTTTGGCCGGCGGCCGTTCCCGCTAAAATTGCGAAGGCGGACGTTCTGACCCTTTCTCCCGAGGATTTGGTTTGTCATTTGGCCGTTCACGCGGGGATTCATTCGTACAACTTCGGGCTGAAAGCCCTCGTCGACGTCGCGGAATCGATCGACCGCCTTCCCCTGGACTGGAAACTCCTGGCCGGCCGCGCCCGGCAGCTTCGCGTTGTCCGCCCCGTTTGGCTGACCCTTTTCCTTTCCCGCCGCATGCTCGGGTCGGCCGTCCCGGAGGCGGTCCTGGCCGAACTCCTCCCACCCGATTATTCCGGTACGCTTTTCGACTCAGCGCGGGAAAGGATTCTCCTGAATCGGGACGATCGCTCTTCGGGAAACGCAGGCAATCCAGGCAATCCGAACCTCATCCTGCTTTTCGGCCGGAAGGGAATCCGGGCGAAACTCGCGCTGGCTTTTCGACGGGCGTTTCCCTCGCCCGCATTCCTCGCGAGCCTGTATCCCGTCTCTCCAAGGTCCCCGCGCCTGGTTTTCTATTACCTTCGATGGATTCGGACGTTGATCAAGCGCAACCTTCCAGCCCTCCGGGCGAAGTTGTCCCACGGATGGAGAAAAGAGGCGAAAACGGCCGGAGGAAGGGATGACGCGGCTTTAATGGATTGGCTGATCCGCGCGGAGTAGACGCCGCCCCGAATTCGAATTAGACAACCGCCGGTTCCCCATGCCCCGTGAGCCAATCTACCAGATCTTCGAAGACCCGCTCGAATTCCGTCCAATCGACGGGCTTAAGAAGTCGAGGGTACGGGATCAGCGCGTGGTGGCGGGCACCATCGCGATCCCGAGCCGCGGCCTTTGGGGCGGACCTGAGGATGATTCGCAGACCCTCGTTGAGGCGCATGGCCGCCGCTGGGGGATCGTCGAATATAGCGTCTTTCCTTCTCGCGCGATCGAAGATGGAATCGGCCTTCAATTGGGGAAATTCTTTCTTTAGAAAATAGAAGTCGATGAAGTCTTTGGGTTCGACGCGGCCGAGCAGGGTCGCCAGCTTGTTGGCGGCGATGGCCTCCAGGGAGTCCACGGTTAGGCGGCCGCCGGACTCGAGGTCGGCCACGGGGCGTGCTTCGAGTTCCGCCAGGAGATTGACAACGAAATCGACCTTGACGTTCCGAATGAAGACAGAAACAAAGGACGTTTCCCGCGCGACCACGATGGTCTCCCCGCCCCACGGTCGGAGAACAATGTCCGTAACGGCCGGCAAGTCGAGCGGCTCTCTTGTGAAGAGGTCGATATCGTCCGAAACCCGATGTCCGAGGTAGAAAACGGATAGCGCCGTTCCGCCGGTCAGAAAGAACGCTTCTTTAACGATCGGGTCCCGGCTCAAGGCCGCTAGGCCGGATTTTTGAGCCGGGGAAGCATAGCCCGCGGACAATTCTTTAAGGATTTCCATAGAATTCCAGGATGCCTATCCATTTGGCGACGACGCGCGGCGAAATCCTCAACGACGGCATGATCCGCCGGATTTCATCCAGCCGGAAAAAAAGCAACGCATCCACCGCCCGACCTCTTTCCAAAAAACGGGCTAAATACCAGTGGAAGGCGTCTTGAATGGGTGAATCCCGCGCCTCCTGGATCTTGCCGCGCAGGGCCACTTCGTCTGTCAGTTCCGGATAGTCCCAGAATACGGCCTTGAGTGGATTCAGCCCGTCAAGCCTCGGTTCATATGCCGCGCGGGTTTCGCGCACTCGTCCCGTTGCCGGCATGGCGGGTATTGTCAATTCCGATCCATCGAATCCGCGGACGACGGCGATCGGCTTTCCCCGATTCGTGACGACGATATCCTTGCCGGCCGCCGCCCTGAGGATCTCCGAGGTCTTACTCTTTAGCTCCCTGACGTTGACGAATCGCATTGTCGTTTCTTGGTGTGACTACAAATGAGACTCGATTATAGCTACTAAATTCAAGTTTGTCAAGCTAAAGAGGCAACGCCCCCTTGATTATTTGGCCCTTGAAAATCCATAACGGAAGGCGGGGTCCACGGCTGCACTTTATTTCGTCCGTTTTGTTTCCCTTTTCGCCGACAAACGACACTACCATAGTAGCTCATCTAGCACGTCGCCTCCGACCGTCGCTCCCGATTTCATTTCCGCGGAGAGAATAGGCGCCGCCCCGCAATTTGCCGCTATTCGGGGCCAGGGCCCCTACGGGGGGCGGCACTCACTCATCCTCGAAATAACACGATTTGTTCGATTCGCGCTAATCGGGAAATGAGTGATCTGTCCCCGAATTAAGGATGGAACGAATTAGAAGCGGCGCCGGTTGTGGTAAAATAGGGCGAGGAATTATCCCCGATGATGCACCCCGGCCGGAATCGAATACGCGCCGTCTTTGCCGGCGCGCTCGTCCTCTGTTCGACCGCCACGGCATTTTCCCAATCCCCGATCAATCCGTTCGCGCCGGCCGCGGCCCTCTCATTCTTCTATCGGATGATGGCCCTCTCCGTTTCCGTTCCGGCTCCCGCCCCCCCTCAAATCGCGCCCGATACTCCCCCCCAAACCGCCCCTCCCGAGACCGCCGCTTCCTCCCCGATCGATACATCCTCCGCCAAACTCGTCATCAAAGCGGATTACAAGGAACGGCTCGACGACAAACTCACCGCTTCCGGAAACGTCGAGATCCGCTACGGCGAGATCATTCTCTACGCCGATCAGGTCGTTTTTGATGAAAAGACCAAGGACGCTTTGGCCGTCGGCCACGTGTCGTTGATCCGCCCGAACGAAGCCTTCACGGCCGACCGGTTCGCCTTGAATCTGGATACGGGCCTCGGCAAGGCGGAAAACGTCATCGGGCTCGTCCAGCCTCAGTACCGATACGAATCGGCCGAAGTCGAGCGCAAGAGCCCGGACTTGTTCAGCCTCGGAAAAAGCACGATCACCGGATGCTCCCAACCCGTTCCCCGATGGGAATTCTCCGTATCCAGGGCCGATTTCGTGCGCGATGAATACATCATGATGTGGAATCCCGTCCTTCGGATCAAAGACGTCCCGGTTTTATATCTCCCTTACCTGAAATATCCTCTCCATCAGGACCGGGCAACGGGTTTTCTATTTCCCCGGATCGGCTATTCCGGACGCAAGGGATTTACCCTGTCCCAGCAGTTCTATTGGGCCATTGCCCGGAATATGGATGCCACCTTTTCCCTGGATTATTATGCAGCCAAAGGCGTTGGCGCGGGGATCGAGTATCGGTACGTGTTCGCTGGCGGAATGGGTGGCCAGCTAAACGCCTACTATTTCGTTTATCGCGCTCCCGCGGCCGGCGTCAAACCGGACAATGCGTTCATCCTTCGCTGGAAACATAATCAGGAGCTCCCCGGCGAGATCGACTTCGTGGCCAACGTCGATTATCAGAATTCATTCACTTTCTCGCGCGAGTTTGACAACAATTTCGCCCGGGCCCTCAGTTACAATCGAAGTTCGCAGGTCTACCTGACCAAGAGCTGGGGTGCCTCTAATCTTAGCCTGCGCGTCAGTCGGTTCGAAACGACGTACCCCGCGTGGACATATGCGCGCATCCGCCAATCCTTGCCTCAAATCAATTACAGCCTGTTTAAGAAAAAACTGTTGGGGCCGACTTTTTTTTCTATGAGCGCGGGTTATAACAATTGGCAGTATGGGTACTCGACCCAATTCGAGAAGGGCACGCAGGTCAAATCCAGCGTCCTTTACCTCTCCCCGGAGATCAGCCTTCCCTTCAACGAGATCCCCTGGCTCGGTTTCGATTTATCCGTTTCCGGAAACCTCAATTATTATGGAAACAGCCGCGATCCCGTGAGTCGTAAAGTCGTCGATCAAGGGTTCCTGAGCGGAAACGGCTCCTTTTCGGCGACCATGATCGGTCCGATTTTCTATCGGGTTTTCGATTTCAACGATTCCACCACGCGGCTCAAACACATCATCGAGCCGACAATCACATACCGGTACGACACCCCGACCGTCGATTCGGACCGGATCGTCACGACGTCCGGATATTTTTTCCACTATCACTATCTCGAATACGGCCTGCAGAATCAGATTCTGGTCAAAAGCGGCGACGACCGCCCCCGGGAGGTTTTAGCTTGGGAGATCGCCCAGACTTTCTACTTTGACCCGAAAAACAGCCCGTTGAGCCGGTACAAGCTCGAGGACGGGAGCATCCCGCGATTCTCAGAGATAACGAACAAACTCCGTTTCTTTCCTGTGACTGCGGTCAGCTTGGACGTCAGCCTGGGATACAACACGTACAAAAAGTCTCTCTCGAGCGTCCGCGCCTCTGCCGGCCTCGGGGATTCGTCCGATAAAGCCCATATCTCGGTTTCCTGGTATAAAAGCATCAATCCCTATTACGGCTTCACAAGCACGAGCCGCCATCAAATCGGCCTCAGCGGAGGGGCGAAGATCCCCTGGCTCCAGTTGGAAGCGCTGGGCGAATTTGAGTACAACCTCGCCGCGAAAAAAGTGCTCTATACGGGGCTGGCCGCAGTCTGGCATTATCAATGCATCGACGTCAAGATGAACGTCCGGGCGTTTTTCTTTCGGGGAACCCCGGAAGTCCAATTCCAGATGTCCCTGGGCCTGGGAAATATCGGATCGACCTCGGAATTCCTGGGTGGCAGGGATCTGTAAAATCAAGTAATTATATGGGTTTATTGCATTTTCCGCCTTTTTTCTATATCATTTTTCCCAAGGGGACAGGAAGGATCGGTTCTCGGGCGCTTTAGCCCTGTTTCATGACCTTCCCCGACAGGCTCTTGATGTTCAGCCGCGGGATTCCCCAGGGGCAACAGCGGTAGCCTGCCTCCGGGAGGAGCCGAGGTCATTCTGTCCATTTTTCGGAGTCCGAAATGACGAGAAAAACGAGAATTGAAAACTCCGTATCCGGGATGAACGTGTTGTATCTGGGCGCGGGATTCGTCGGCGCCTGTTCGGCCGCCGTGTCCGCCGACAGCGGCCACACGACCCTGGTCTATGACATCGACCGGCAGAAAATCGGTAAACTCCGCTCCGGCGATCGCGATCTGGTCGAATCGTGCATCTACGAAGAAGGGCTCGGCGACCTTCTCGTCCGAAACCGGGATCGCCTTGAATTCACGGCCGATTACCGCAAGGTCGAGGCGTTTCTCGACCGGTGTGACGCCGTTTTCATGTGTCTCCCGACTCCGGAAATCAACGATACGGGAGAAAGCAATCTCAGCTTCTATCTCGATGCCGCCCGAAAAATCGCCGCTTCCCTCCGCCGACGGAACAGAGGAGCTCAAGGCCAATACGTCGTGATCGTCAATAAGAGCACCGTCCCCATCGATACGATCAACAAAACCAGGGAAATTCTCGACGCCGCGAAGGTCCGCAACGTCGGGGTCGTTTCCAACCCCGAGTTTCTCGTCGAGGGACAAGCCGTCATGGGGGCGCTCCGGCCGGACCGGATCGTGATCGGCGCGGAAAGGAAAAAGGATTTTGCGATCCTTCGCCGGATTTACCAGCGTTTCCTGAATTCGCCCACCGTCCGATACATCGAAGTCAATCCCCAGGAAGCGGCGGCCGGCAAATTGCTGGCCAATTTCACCCTCTTCAGCCGGTTGGCCATTTGTTTCGACGTGATCGGCCGGACATGCGAATCGTTTCCCGGAATTCACTTTGAGAACGTCCGGCAAATTCTCTCGAGCGATCCACGGATCGGCGCCTGGGGTTTATACGACAGCCTGTACGCGGGCGGGAGCTGCTTCATCAAAGACGCGCGGTCCCTGCGTTTCCAGCTTCAAGGCCGGGAAAAAAACGCTTCCCTGGTTCACGAGATCTACGGCGCGAACCGCCGCCAGCTGCAGGGCTTTCTCGACCGGGCCGAGCCCGAAGCGCATTTCGACTGGACGAACAAACGGGTCGCCCTCCTCGGCGTGGCCTTCAAGCGGAACACGAACGACATCCGCAATTCTCCCGCCCTAGAGATCGTTCCTTTCCTCGCGGGGAAGAAGATCCGCGACATACGGATTTACGACCCGGCCGCCATGGAGGACTTTCGGCGGGTCTTTCCTCCTTCGTCCAAACTCAAGTACGTCGGCGCGGAGTCCGAGGCCATCGCCGGGGCGGATGCGGTCATCATCGCGACGGATTGGTCGCAATTCCGCGGATTGGACGAACTTCTCAAAAAACTCAGAAAACGCCCGCTCCTCATGGACGGCCGGCGGATGCTCCAAAGCGCTTACGGGCCCCTGCGGAAGGCCGGCTTTACGATCATTGCCGTGGGTTCGCCGACGGCATAGCCCATTTTCTTGGCTTTCTGCTCGACCGTCGTCGGTTTGAGACAGGGCTTCGACATATTACTTTTGCCGTCATAAAGGGAACAAAGGGCCCGTCGGTCGACGGACCAAGGGGGATGGTCATGAAAAGGGGATGGATTTTCTTTGGGGGAATCGTGATCGGCGTCATGCTTTCCTCGGCCTGCGGTAAGGGCAGGGGGGGATCGGAGTCGACGGTGGCCGTTGCGGTAATCTCCGAGATCGACGAAACTCTGGTTTCGACGGCGTCAGGCGTAAAGATCAAGGTATTGAAAACCGAGACGATCGGGATTTCTCCGATCAACCGGTTTTATTGGCTTCGGGTTGAGGGACGACCGGTGAAGGAGAAGCTTCTGGAAATCTCCAAAATCGCGCTCGATCAGATCATCGCCGCGAAGCCGAATCTGTATCACAGCTTTACGTTTCATTTAATTTCTTCGGTAGACGCTCAGCCCGGCGTCGAGATAAAAAAATGCTACGCTAAAGTGACCTTCCTTCCCGAAGGCGATTGGCAAAAAGTCGGCCGCGTCCCGATCGACGGATATGGTGCGTATAAGCTTAATTGTACTATCGGAGAGACGCGATGATTTTGTTCTTAATCCCTAGCGTGATAAACTCGCTCTGACAAAAAATTAAGGATTGTTTTATGCATCAACAAGAAGAAATGGAACTTGAAGGCATCGATTTGATGGAATATGTCAATATCGCTTGGAAGCACCGTTGGCAAATTATCATCCCGACGGTTGTGCTTGCCGTGTTAGCGGGTATCGTGAGTTTCCTTCTGCCGAAATTCTGGGAAGTGGATGCCATTATCATCCCGAGCAAGTTTCTCACCCAGAACCAAACAGGGGAATTCAAGCAGGTTCTCGTCGTCGAACCGAAGCAAATCGCGGGTCAGATTAGTCAAGGGGCATACAATTCGCTCATCGGCGCGGAGCTTAATATCCCTGCTCGGGAATTCCCCAAGATCAAAGCCGAAAATCTGCGGGACACCAATCTTGTCAGCATTTCCGTCCGAGAGAAAGATCCGCAAAAAGGGAAGCAGATTCTCTTGGCGCTGTTTAATCATTTGAAAAGCGAATTTGATAAAAAGATCGACGTCGAAATTAAAAGTCTGGATACCCAGATCGAACAAAAGAAAAATGATATTCTCGATCTTGAAAACGAAATCAAGACGCGGGAAAATGACATCAAAAAGAAGCAAAACGACATCAAGCTCAAAGAACTTGACGTCGAATCCCGCCTGATCGAGAAAGATAAAACCAACAAAGAAATCGAATCCGATAAAAATAAACTCAAAATTACCGAAGAACGGATCGCCGGAATTCAAGAGGAGATGAAGTCGATCAAAACCCGTGTTGACGAATTAGACAAACAACAGCAACAATCCCTGGCCGAAAAAAAGGAGGGGACGGAGACGCTGGCCCTTCTTCTATATTCGAACGAGGTCCAACGGAATCTGCAATACTATAATACGCTGAGTGAAAAAATCAGTAGCGAGCGCTTGAATACCGAAAATTTGACATATTCGATTAAGAGCAATGAGCAGGAATTACGACAAATTGATAATCAAGTCAGCCAGATAAAAACGACCGGAGATACGATTCGAGCGGAAATCGACACAATCAACAACGAAATCCGTAAGATTAAAAATACGATCAGCAATTCAAATAATGATATCAAGCTGTTTGAAGATAAGAAGAATCGAATTGATTACACCCAGCTCGTCAAGGATCCGACACCTTCGTTCGGCCCGGTATTTCCTAACAAGAGAATGATCGTCTTGATCGCCGGATTTCTTGGATTCTGTCTTTCATCGGGAATCGTATTGTTCAGAGAAAATATGGAAAAACGAAAAAGAGGAAGTCTGCCGAAAACTTGAAGATCAGCTTCGACTATCCCGATCGGAGCCCAAGATTCTCCTCAGGAACAACATTAGAACAACTCGAAATGATATCTTTCGCTCAGAAGGATGTGTGTTTTGAAATATTGGGCTTGTACTTACGGCAATGGACTACCCTGCTATCTGCAATTGCCAATGACTTTACAGATCTGTTAAAAGGCTCTTTTACGAAACCCTTTGCAGAATGCCCCGCGGCTTGCCGCGGGGAAGAATGCCTGCCGCTCCGAGGGGGTTATAAGGGGGACCGGAAAGTTCCCCTTATCCAGCTAGGCCCGTGCTCGGCGGTGTGATAAATTACAGGGGTGACGCTCCGACGAACGAGTCATTCGGTCTACGACACGTCCTACCATCTGGTCTGGTGCCCCAAGTATCGAAAGAAGGTTTTTGAGCGGGAGGACGTTCGGGAACGAGCGAAACAGATGATCGGGGAGATCTGCGAAGCTTACGATATCGAGATTCAAGAGATGGAACTGATAGAGGATCACATTCATCTGCTGGTATCGTTCTCGCCATCGCGATCGATTGGGGAGGCGGTTCGCATCATAAAGAGTCTGAGTGGGCGGGGGTTGTTTCGCGAGTTCCCGGGGCTGAAGAAGAGATTTTGGGGCGGGGAGCTATGGGAGGACGGTTATTTTGCCAGGACGGTCGGAGACCGCATGACGAGTGAGGTGATACGGAAATATATCGTTAGTCACCGGGAACTGGAGCACGGGCCTGCGCAGCTGGCTTTGAAGCTGCGCTCTTGATGCCCCGCGGCTTGCCGCGGGGTAATTGACTTATCAAGATAAGAAATTGGAAGCCCCGATATAATCCAGAAAAAGGGCTGATAGAAAGGATCAGGGGGTTATCCGAGAATCGGGCTCTTTATTATCCGGAAAAATCCAATGCCTGAGTTTATCCCTCTTTCCGTTCCTTCCATCCAAGGCAATGAGTGGAAATACGTCAGGGAGTGCCTGGATAAGGAGTGGGTCTCGTCGGCCGGGTCTTATGTCGATGAGTTCGAAAGAAGAATCGCCGACTTTTCGGGCGCGCGCTTCGCGATTGCCTGCGTCAACGGAACAGCCGCGCTCCATATCGCGTTAAAATTGGCCGGGGTTCGACGCGGAGACGCGGTCCTTGTTCCGACTCTGACATTCATCGCTCCGGTCAATGCCATACGTTATCTCGACGCGGATCCGATTTTTATGGATTGCGATAGTTTTTACAATATCGATATCGAAAAAACCGTCGAATTTATTAAATCTCAGACTGTTTTTAAAAATGATGCGACCTTCGATTTGACGACTGGGAAAAAAATCTCGGCTATTGTGCCGGTTCACGTATTCGGGAATGCCGTTGATCTGGATTCCTTGCTGGATGTCTGTCACGAAAGAAAAATCGTTGCCGTTGAGGATGCTACGGAAAGCCTGGGAACAAAATATAAAGCTGGCCGAATTGCCGGAAAGCATGCCGGAACAATCGGAAAGTTGGGATGCCTCTCTTTCAATGGAAATAAGATCATCACCACGGGCGGTGGCGGCATGATCCTGACCGATGACCCGAGATACGCAGAAAAGGCGAAGTATTTGACCACGCAGGCCAAAGACGATGAGATTCGTTATATCCATGATGAAATCGGCTACAATTTCAGAATGACGAACGTTCAGGCGGCGATCGGCGTTGCGCAGCTCGAAAATCTGGAAAAATACCTTAGCATAAAAAAGAGGAATTATTTCCAGTATAAGCGACCCATCGATAGAATCCCCGGTCTGCATTTGGCTGAAACTCCGGATTATGCGGAAAATAATCATTGGATGTACGCCCTTCAAATCGATAAAACCGTTTATAGAATGGATCGAGAACAGCTGATGAGTTTATTCGATCAACAAAAAATCCAAACGAGGCCGGTATGGTATTTAAATCATCAGCAAAAACCCTATCGAAATTGCTATGGATATCAAATTGAAAAAGCTGTATTCTTGCACGAAGTTACTCTCAATATTCCCTGCAGTATCGGCCTCAAAACTGAAGGAATTGAAAGGGTCATATCGTGTTTAGAGAAAAGATAAAGCGCGCCGCTGCAGGATTATTTCTTGGTTCGGGATGGCAATTCCGTAGAGAGATCGCGCCGATTGGAAAAGGGAAAAGGGATAATCCTCTTAAAAGAGGGACGCTTCGGTTGAATAAAAAAAACAAAAACGATTGGAAATGAGAGCGCTCATTGTCGGTTTGGGAAGCATCGGCCGCCGCCATTTGGCGAATTTGCGGCTCATCGATCCAAATGTTCACATTACCGTTTGGGATCAAGAATCGAGGCTTCCGGAATGCAAGGACTTTTTATCCTCTGAAGATCGTTTGGTAAGTCGGCTTGAAGACGCGCTTGCCGCCCGGCCGGAGGCGGCCCTTATTACGAATCCCTCACCACTGCATGTGGATGCGGGGTTGGAATTGGCGAAGCAGGGGGTCCATCTATTTATAGAGAAACCCCTCTCCAATAATCTTAATCGGGTCGATGAACTGCTCGATCGATGTCGCCATCGCCATCTGGTTTTACTCGTTGGATATAATTTTCGGTTTTATAAGCCCTTGCAGGTCGTGCGCCAAACATTACAGGACGGACGAATCGGGCGGGTTCTATCAATCCGGGCGGAAGTCGGCCAATACTTGCCCGATTGGCGCCCCGCCGGCGACTACAGCCAGAGTGTCAGCGCCAAGTCGGAATTAGGAGGCGGCGCGTTACTTGAGCTGAGCCATGAATTGGATTATGTGCGATGGCTTGTCGGCGAGGTTCAAACGGTCATCTCTCAAATCGGACGGTTGAGCGATTTAGACATCGACGTTGAAGATACAGCCGAGATCATACTCCATTTCTGCAACGGCACTATCGGCAGCGTTCATTTAGACATGGTACAGCGTGCAGCGGCCCGCTATTGCCGAATCATCGGCACAGAAGGTACTATTACCTGGGACGGAGGAACGCATCAGGTGCAATTATTCTCTTCCATAACGAAAACGTGGGCGGATATGCACCCAGCCCAGTCTATCGACCGGAATGACATGTATCTTCGGGAAATTCGACATTTCATAGATTGCGTTAAGGGTATATCCGAACCGGTCATAAGTGGTGAGGAGGGAAGGCGCGTTTTGCAGATCGCGCTTGCCGCCAGGCAATCATCCATCGAGCAGCGGGTCGTGCAACTGTGAAACCCGAGATTGTGGCTGGGATATTCGCCCGAGGCGGCTCAAAGGGAGTGCCCCGCAAGAATATTCGAATGCTTGCGGGAAAACCCCTGATCGCTTACGCCATAGAAACGGCCCGGGCGAGCCGTTTTATCGATCGGGTCGTCGTTTCGACGGAAGATGAAGAAATTGCGGCCGTTGCTAGAAACTATGGGGCTGAAGTCCCATTCATGAGGCCAGCCGATTTGGCGAAGGATGACTCGCCGGAATGGTTGGCATGGCGACATGCCATTCGAACGTTATGCGGCGAGAATGGTCGCCCTGCGTGGAAGGTGTTCGTATGCGTGCCGACCACTTCGCCTTTGCGAAGCGTTGCCGATGTGGATGGGTGTATTGAATTGCTCCTGGAAAGCGATGCCGATATAGTTATTGCGGTCAGTCCGGCGGGTCGAAGCCCCTATTTTAATATGGTTACGCTTGACGATAAAGGCTATGCGCGACTCGTGATCCCGCCTTCAAAAACGGCATTTCGTCGTCAAGACGTCCCCGTCGTATACGACATGACGACGATTGCCTATGCGACCCGACCCGAGTTTGTGTTGACCGCCGATTTTATGTTCCAAGGCAAGGTAATGGCCCGAATTGTGCCATTCGAGCGCGCCCTGGACATCGATACGGAGCTGGATTTCGAGATCGCCGAATTCCTTCTGGAAAGGGCGAAAACATGAACACGCGATCGCTTAGAACCCTCATGAACCTGAAGGGGCGTGTGGTCCTATTGACCGGAGCCGCAGGACATATCGGAGCAACGATGGCAGAATCTCTGGCCGAACTTGGCGCGGACCTGGCTTTGCTGGATGTCGCCCAGGATGCATGTCGTGAAACTGCCGGCCAGATGCGTTCCAAATTTGGGATTCGTTCCATTCCTCTGCCTATTGATCTAGCAGATGAAAATACCGTGAGGGCAGTGCCACGCTTGGTCATGGATCAAATGGGGCGGCTGGATATTTTAATCAATAACGCCGCGCTGGTCGGCACTTCTGAAATGAAAGGATGGGCGGCTCCGCTTTCGGAGCAGAGCGCGGACACGTGGCGGTTGGCCTTGGAAGTCAACCTGACGGCTCCGTTTGTCCTGACCCAGGCCTGTGCCCCGATGTTGACAGCTTCGGGTCACGGCTCCGTCATCAATATTGGATCGATCTACGGGATCGTCGGCCCGGACAAAAGTCTTTATGCTGGTACGACACTAGGCAATCCGGCGGCTTACGCCGCCAGCAAGGGCGGGCTTCTCCAATTGACCCGATGGCTGGCGACGATGCTTGCTCCGGATGTGCGTGTCAATGCGATCACCGTCGGCGGAGTTTGGAGAAACCAGCCGGAGGAATTTCATCAACGCTATAGAGAGAAGACGCCACTCAATCGGATGGCGGTAGAAGAGGACTTGAAAGGCGCCGTCGCTTTCTTGGCCAGCGATCTTTCGGCCTACGTCACCGGCCATAATCTCGTTGTCGACGGCGGATGGACCATATGGTAACTTCTCTTGAAATCGCGAGCCGCCGGATCGGTCCCGGTTATCCCTGCTTCGTCATCGCCGAAGCCGGCGTGAACCATAACGGTCGCCTTGATCTGGCTCGTCGCTTGGTCAATAAAGCCAAGCAGGCCGGCGCGGATGCCGTCAAGTTCCAAACTTTCAAAGCCGAACGGCTGGTGACGCTCTCTGCCCCGAAGGCCGAATACCAGCGTTATAACACGGACTCTGCCGAGTCACAATTCGAGATGCTACGGCGTTTGGAGCTTTCCCCGAAGGCGCACCGGGCGGTCTTGGCCCTGTGCGCCCATAGTGGCATTCTTTTCCTATCTTCTCCGTTTGACGAGCAAAGCGCGGATTTTCTCGACTCGCTGGGAGTGGCGGCCTTTAAAATACCTTCGGGAGAAATCACGAACCTTCCTTTTTTGGTCCATGTCGCCCGTTTAGGAAAACCGATGATCATTTCGACAGGCATGGCAACCCTGGGCGAAGTGGAGACGGCAGTCAATGCCGTCTGGAAAGCGGGAAACCGCGACGTTATTTTGCTGCACTGCGTCAGCAATTATCCAGCGGATCCCGCTGAGATTAATCTGCGGGCTATGCAAACGCTGGGGACGGCGTTCGGCCTCCCGGTCGGCTATTCCGATCATACGCCTGGCATAGAGGTGTCTCTCGCAGCGGTCGCCTTGGGGGCTTGTGTCGTAGAAAAACACTTTACGCTGGATCGCGCTTTGCCCGGTCCGGATCATCATTCTTCCCTGGAACCGGATGGATTGGCTTCTTTGGTCCATGGCATCCGCCTGGTTGAAGCAGCGTTGGGACACGGCCGCAAGGAACCGGCGGCCTCCGAAGCGAATACGGCGGCAGCGGCGCGAAAAAGTCTGATAGCGGCCTGTGATATTCCGGCGGGGATCCTGCTGACCAAGGATAAAATCGCCGTCCGGCGGCCAGGCACAGGTCTTCCCCCGGCGATGAGTTCTTTTGTGATCGGTCGCACATCACGCGTTTTTATTCCGGCTGGAACGATCTTGACTTTGGAGATGCTGGGATGAGAACTATAGGCCTTGTGACGGTCGCCCGTTCCGACTATGGTATCTATATGCCCATATTGCGCAGGATCCAAGCGGATCCGGAATTAAGCCTTCACTTGATAGTCTCCGGGATGCATCTGTCGCCGGAATTTGGGCTGACAGTCCGGGTGATCGAATCCGACGGCTTTCCTATAGGAGAACGGGTGGAGATGCTACTTTCTTCGGATTCTCCTGAGGGGATCGCCAAATCCATCGGTATGGGCACGATCGGCTTCGCGCAAGCCTTTGGTCGATTTCGCCCGGACATTTTAATTGTCCTCGGAGACCGTTTCGAGATGTACGCCGCCGCGGTGGCGGCGCTCCCATTTAGGATCCCCGTCGCGCATATTCATGGCGGAGAAATCACGCTAGGCGCGATCGACGATGCATTGCGCCACTCGATGACCAAACTGAGCCATCTGCATTTTGTTAGTAATGTTGAATATGCCCGGAGAGTGAAACAAATGGGGGAGGAACCCTGGAGGGTTATCATTTCCGGTGCACCTAGTTTGGATAACCTAAAGAGTATCAAACTATTGACAATCAAAGAAATAGAAGATAATCATAAGATTTGCCTTACCCCTCCCCCCCTGTTAGTGACTTATCACCCTGTTACACTGGAGAATGAGCAAACCGAGTTGCAGATGAATGAGTTTCTCGCTGCGTTGACGGACGCTGCGCTTCCAGTAGTGTTTACATTGCCCAACGCTGATACTAATAGCCGCATCATTTTCCGAATGATTCGAGAATACGTTCGAACGCACGCATTCTCTTATCTTGTGGAAAATTTTGGCTCCCAGGGTTATTTTAGTTTGATGGCACATTGCGTGGCGATGGTCGGCAACTCTTCGAGCGGGCTTATTGAAGCTCCTTCATTTGCGCTTCCCGTTGTTAATGTCGGCACTCGTCAGAGGGGACGAGTTAGAAGTGCCAATGTTATTGATGTTAATTATGATCATGCGGAGATCTTGGCGGGTATTCGCCGTGCCGTCCAGCCTGGGTTTCGCGAAACATTACGCCAATTGAAAAATCCATATGGAAGCGGGCAAGCATCAGAAATTATTATTGAAAGGATTAAAACGGTTCCCCTGGATGATAGATTACTGATAAAGCAGTTTTGTGATTTTGAGACATAAAATTCAATTTTCATTGAAAAAGTGATGAAAAACGTATGCGTGATTCTAGGGGGAGGAGGACATGCAGGCGTATTGATTGATTGCCTTAATCTGAATATAAGTCGGTCCGTGAAGTTGTTTGGCATTCTTGACCAAAATCCGAATCTTTGGGGACATGAGTTTTTGGGAATTCCCGTATTGGGATCCGATGATATGTTGATTCAGCTTATTGAGAAAGGCGTGAATTGTTTTATAGTAGGGCTAGGAGGAAGCGGCGATACCCGTCCACGTCAACGGCTTTTCGAACTTGGACTTTCCTTTCAATTATCGCCGTTGACGGTAATACATCCCAAGTCGATTGTTTCGCAATGGGCAAATATAGGACCGGGATCGCAAATCTTACCTGGAAGTATAATAAACGCCAGAGCCGAAATAGGAAGGAATGTTATTATCAATAGCGGGGCTATTGTTGAACATGATTGCAATATCAGTGATCACGTGCATATTGCGACCGGAGCGAGACTTGCCGGCTCAGTCCGGGTTGGAAAAGGAGCGCATGTGGGTGCAGGGGCGATCATCCGCCAATGCATTAACATTGGAACCGGTGCGGTTATTGGTGCTGGTGCGGTGGTCGTTAAAGATGTTCCGGATCATATTGTCGTCGTCGGAGTCCCGGCCAAACCTCTTAAAAAAATGACATAGGTATGAAAATCCGAATCATTGATCATCAATAAGGGCTTAGACTATTTTAAAACTAATGTAGACGCATTAGGATATGTTACATAATCGGCGGATTTTCTTCGCTGACCAGGAGCCGGTGGTTTTGAGGATCGCCAACCAGGTCAATTCAAGGTTCGCGAACCACCGATTCGTCGTCGCTTCGTACCGTGTCTGTTTTCAGATTCGTTCCTGGGGATTCAATCCTGGTTGGTATGGCGGAAGATAAGTCAGGTGGAGACGCGGATGGGCTTGAAGGAGACGATCC
>JAPKZG010000083.1 GCA_026393895.1 Candidatus Aminicenantota bacterium | reverse complement strand
CGCACGGGTCAGTACACGCCGGAGACGACCCGGATCGTCTTCGACCTCAGCTCGAATGTCCCCGCCTACAACATCGTCCAGAACGCCGAGGGATTGAAGGTCTCTTTCTGGTATGAAGGAGAGGTTCCTCCCCTCGAAGCGCCCGTTCGCGAGGAAGAAGCGAAGCCCGTCGAGAAACCGGCGCCTTCCGTGGAAACCCGGCAAGAACCGCGGGTTCCCGCCCGCTCCGACTACTTCGTCTCGGCCCGGGCCGGATTATCCATGTTTTTAAGCTCGGATCTCACCAGGCAAAAGGAATTCGCTCTTTACGGCGAAACCGGCACCCTGGACGAAGACTATTTCTTCAAAAACGCCCCCTCCCTTGAAATTCAATTCGGAAAATATTTCGGCCGGGACAAAATCGGCGTCGCCGTGACGTACTGGTCGATCAAGGAGCCGGGGACCTTCACCGCGGCCCTCCCCCATCCTTTCCTTACGGACTCCTTCCGGACCGTCACGTTCGAAGCTTCCGACTTGCGATACCCGGCCTGGAACTTTTCGGCCTTTGCCCTCTTCCCCATCCTGGAAATGGACAAATTCAGCCTCTCGGGCGGCCCGATGCTCGGCCTGACCACGGGAAAAATGAGAAGCCTGGATGATTTCAATTTCACCGAAAAATCCCCCTTCACCGCGGCCGACGTCACAATCTCTGATCGGCCTGGAATACCGGCCGATGCCGCAATGGAGCGTGGTCTTGGATTTGAGGCTGCTCTACTTGGATCCCAAGAACGTCGCCCTGGGCCAGCGGCTGAACCTGCTCCACTTTCAGCCCGTCCTGGGGATTCAATACGACTTCTGACGCGCCCCGGGGCAAAGGAGAGCCGCATGTCGCACGGCGAAACGCGGGACCGCCGGACGGACGGGCGGATAGCGGCCCTGGCAATCATTCTGGCCGTCGCCTTCGGCGCCGGTCCGGCCGTCGCCGAAACCGCACCGCCGTGGCAGGGAACGGTGGAGTTCTCTCTCGGCCGTTACAATATCGCCGAACCGTTGTTCGATACGATTTATCAACCGGGCGGGTCGATCAAGGGCCTCGGCCTGTCGGCAAACCTGATCCCGCACCTGGATTTTTATCTCGACGTTAAAATGATGTCGAAAAACGGCCTTCTGTCCCACACCCAGGAAAAAACATCCTTCGTCCTTCTCCCCATCTCGCTGGGCCTCCGGGGCTCCTATCCCTTGGCCTTCGTGAAGCCGTTCGCCGGTCTCGGGATCGATTACTTCATCTATTTCGAAAACAATCCCATCGGAACCGTCGTAAATTACGCGAAGGGCTGGCACGTGGCGGGCGGAATTTACCTTGAATTCGGGAAAAACATCCCGATCCTTCCGTTCGCCAAAATCAAATACACGATGGTCAAGGCCTCGGCCGGCGAGCGGACCATCGACCTGGGCGGATGGGAATACGGGGCCGGGCTGGCGATCGCTTTTTAAAAAACCGCGGTCGAATGATCCGCTTTCGACTATGAACGCTTCGTCGCCGATCACGAAAGTCCTCCTGCTCCATTGCCCGGGCGACAAAATCTATCTTCACGATTACTACACGAGCTATTCGTCCAAGGCGAATTACTACTGGCCGCCGACCGACCTCGTCCTTCTCTCCGGCGTTCTCCGGGAGACCGACCTCGCCGTGATCGACGCGGTGGCCGACCGCTTGTCCGAGGACGAATGCCTCGCCCGCATCCAGGAATTCGCTCCGGAGGCAATCATATTCACGACGGGGACGGCCACGTGGAAGCGCGATTTCGCCTTCACCGCGAAAATTCGGGCCGTTTCTCCGGCGAAGCTCGTCGCTTCTGGCTCGATTTTCCTTTTCGAAGCCGAGCGGTTTTTGGCCGCCGCGCCCCATGTCGACGCCGCGATCCTGGACATCACCAGCCCCGAAATCGCGGATTACGTCGAAGGACGGAAGCGGGACTATACCGCCCTGGCCGTGAGGCGGGAGGGAAAGCTTTCCGTTCCCGCGGCGCCGCGCCAGGCCGCCGTCTTCACCATCCCCGTTCCCCGGCACGATCTTTTCAATCTTCGGGCCAACCGCAGCCCGCTGGCCCGGCTCCGGCCGTTCGCCCTGGTCGTCACTTCGATCGGCTGTCCGTTCGGTTGCGTGTTTTGCGTGGCTGGAGCGGTCGCCTTCCGGTCCCGGGGTCTGGACGGCGTCGTCGCCGAGCTGGAAACCCTGCGGGACCTGGGCGTCCGCGAAATCATGTTCAACGATCCGACCTTCACCGTATCTAAAAAGCGCGTCCTGGAACTGTGCGTCGAGATCGAAAAGCGCGGCCTCCGGTTCTCCTGGGTCTGCAACGCCCACATCGCCACGCTGGACGACGAGCTGGCCGCGGCCATGAAAAAAGCCGGCTGTCACACGGTCATGATCGGCGTCGAAAGCGGCCAGGAGGAAATCCTCGCCGCCACGGACAAGAAAATCACCCGGGAAAAAGCCCGGACGGCCTTCGCCATTTGCCAGAAATTCCGCATCCGCACCCTCGCCTATTTCATCGTCGGCCTTCCCGGGGAAACGCCGGCGTCCGTCGCCCGGACCATCCGCTTCGCCAAGGATCTGGATCCCGACTTCGCCTCGTTCACGGTCCTGACCCCCGACGTCGGGTCCCCGCTTCGCCGGGAAAGCGTCGAAAAGGGATTGCTCGATCCGGACGTGCTCCAGTTCGACAGCACTTGCCCGCCCGTCTTCAGCTCGGGGGCGATGTCCCAGGAAGATCTTTGGAAGTATCGTCAAAAAGCCGTCCGTTCGTTCTATCTCCGCCCGGCCTATCTTTTCAAGCAACTCGGCGCGGTCCGGAGCTTCCGCGACCTCGTTTATCTTCTGGAACAGGGTCGGGCCATGTTTTTCCGCTGAAACCGCCGTTCCTCCCGGCCAAATTTCCCGGAATGTCAAAATGCCCTTGCTCCCAAGGGCGCGAAGGACGGCCCTCACCCCAACGGCGGGGAGGCCAGGCGAATCCTTGTGTCCCACCCAAGATCAGTCATCGCCTAAGGCTACCTTGGAAAAGAGGCAGCGACGGCTTCCCGACATCGACCCTGGAGATTCGGGGCTGGAGCGTTGCCCTGGCTCCCAAAGCTCGCGTAGGACGAGCAAAGCTTCGAAAAGGGTTTCTCTCCAATAGTGTCCGGGTTCCTCCCTAAGCGTATCAATTGACGTTTTCGGAACTCTTCCGTTATATTACGTGGCATCATGCCTTCCTCGCCAAAGAACGCCAGGGTCGCTGTATTTCTTCTCATCCTCGTTCTGGCCGCAGCCGTCCGGTTTTGGGGTATCGGCTGGGGCCTTCCCCATACGTATCACGTGGATGAAAACTGGTTCGGCGGCAAGGCGATGCAATTTCTGGAAGGGGATCTCAATCCTCATTTTTTCCACGTCCCCACCCTCCACATGTACGCCCTGGCGGGACTGTGGAAGGGCTATTATGAAATCGAAAAGGCGGCCGGGAACGTACGGACGACGGCGGAATTCCGAGAAACATACACCCAATCTCCGGAAGTATTTTTCCTGATCGGCCGGGCCCTGACAGCCTTGATGGGCCTGGGGACGGTTCTTCTTCTTTACCTTCTGGGAAAAAGGATGTTCGGCCCGCGGGCGGGAGCGATCGCCGCCCTTCTCCTCGTCTTCGGCCTGGATCACGCCCGGATGTCGCACGACATGCTGCCCGACGTTCCCATGGTGTTTTTCCTCGTCCTGGCGTTTCTCTCCACCTGGAACATCGCGGAAAAAGGACGGACCCGGGATTACCTCTGGGCCGGCGTCGCCGCCGGCCTGGCGATGACCACCAAATACGGCGGGCTGCTGCTGTTCATCCCCATCTTCCTTGCCCACATTTACCGCGTCCGCGAGACGAAGCGCCCCGCCCGGGAATATATCTTCAGTCCGCGCCTGATCGGTTCCGGGCTCGTTTTCCTGGCGGTTTTCGTCCTCGGCAGTCCCTATGTCGTCCTCGATTTCCCGAAGTTCCTCAAAGACTTCAAATGGCAGAGCAGCCATCTGACCGAGGAAGGGCATTTTGGAGATTCCTCCGCGCATTCCGCGTTACTTTTTTACCTTCGCCACGGCTTTGCGGAAAACATCGGGATCGTCTCCCAATTCCTCGTTCTCGGGGGATTTTTCCTTGTTTTGTTCCGTCGCCAAAAGCGGGATCTGGTTCTCCTTTCCTACCCCCTGGTCCAGTTCGCGATGGTTTCGCTGTGGGGAACGCGGGCGACGCGGTACCTGCTTCCCCTGGCCCCGTTTTTTGCTCTGATCGGGGCCGTTTTCCTGGACCGTCTTTTGGCCCGCGGAGACCGGAAATTCGCGCCGGACGGGGCGAATCAAGAACGGCGGACCGTTTGGGCCGTCGTTTCCTGCCTCCTGATCGCCGCGATCATCGCTCCCTCGGCGATTCGTCTCGGGAAGCTGGACGCGGCCCTGGCCGGCCCCGATTCCCGGACACGGGCGAAGGAATGGATCGAATACAACATTCCGAAAGGCGCCCGCATCGCGATGGAAATGTACGGCCCGCCGATTTCCCGGCAGGATTACATCGTTTTCTACAACCATACGCTCAGCAAAACGGACATGGAATATCTTTCGTTCATGGGTGTCGAATATGCCGTCATCAGCGACACCATGGCCGGACGCTTCACCCGGTTTCCCCAAGATTTTCCCAAGGAAGCGGCTTTTTACGCGGAATTGGCCCGGGACGCGACTCTGGTCAAAACGATCGAGCCCGGATTCCGGGAGCCCTTGCTTGAGATTCACATGCCGAAAATCGAAATCTACAAGCTCAGCCGGGCTCCGGCCCAGGGATTTCCGGTCAATTTCCGCTCTTACGTCCAGAACGTGACCCTGGCCCGCACGGGCGCCGGATCCTGGGAGATCCGAAGCGCGATCGCCGCCGCGGGCGGATTGGGCGTCAGGGAACAAGCGGCGAATCCCTACGTGAAAATATCGGACGCCGGCGGCCGCGAATTGACCCGCGTCGTTCTCCGCCCCGGTCCGGTTTCTTCCGAGGGACCATGGACCTCGGCGGTCTCGGGACTCGTCCCCGACATCCCCGAAGGAGCGGTCGTCGACCTCGGGTACGATTACGTCCCCGCTCCCAGTTCGATCGCTTATGAGCCGGAACAGCCTCTTCACAAGGAATTCCGTCTGCCGGGAATGATGGATCCGGCCTCCCTGAAAGTGGGACGATGGTCCGGCGGGTTCTGGTTTGCCGCCATCCCCGGTCCCGGGGGATATCATTTCCAAACGGTCGCGGCCGTTCCCCGCGACGGAGGCGTTTTCGTCCAAAGCCGCGTTTTCGGCCCGGCGCTTCGCTACGGCAACGGGCGGATCGAAAACCCCTTTGTCCTCATCAAAGACGCCGCCGGAAACGAAATCAAGAAGATCACGATCTTTTCCGGCCGGCTGGGGGCGTTCGAAGCGGACGGCAAGGGCCCGGCCCAAAATAGCGCCGGACTCGCCGGTCTTCCTCCCGGTTTCCGGATGTTCATCGGCCATGACGACGGGGCGACACGGTTAAGCCCGGAAAAATCCGCGGGCCCGTACCTCCTCGAATTCCCGCCCCTGCCCGCTCCCGCGGGACCGAAATCCCAAATGTGATATAATTTTCAATCATCTCATGAGCAAGGCCAAACGGCGGAAAGCAAACGTTAAAACCGCGCCGAAAGCGGCGCCCCGGCGGAAGTTTCCGCTTTCCGAGGCCGTCGGCATGTTGCTCATTTTCGCCGCTCTCTTTCTCCTCGTAGCACTGGTCAGTTACGACTCCCGCGATCCGTCCTGGGCGAGCGCCGCGCCCAAGGGCGTCCGGATCGCCAATTGGGGAGGACGATTCGGTTCGGAAACGGCCGAAACGGCCTATGCCGCCCTCGGCTTAGCCGCGTTGCTCCTTCCGCTGGCGGCCGGATACCTCGGCCTCCGGGCGGTTCTTCACGGAAACCGCAAGTTCATCTTCCGGAAAGCCGGTCAGTTCCTGCTTCTTCTCCTCATTCTATGTCCTCTCCTGGATCTTTTCTTCCAAGAAATCACCTGGGGAGGCAAAAGAATCCCCGTGGGGGGTGTTCTCGGCAAGCTGCTTGTCTCGTTTCTCCACAGCTTTCTCAGCAGCACCGGGGCGTTGATCGTTCTCCTGGCGGCGGCGTCGCTCTTCGCCATCGCGGTCGGCGGATTCTCGTTCAAGCGGCTGTTCGTGGGCATCGGACGGATGTCCCGGTTCACCATCGCCGGAGTGAAGATCCGGATCCCCCGGCGCCCCAAGCCGGAAAAACCGGCCCGGGAGGAAGAGCCGGCGAGGAAGGGCCTATTCCGAAAGAAAACCGAGGACGCCGGACGGGAGAAAATTCCGGAGGACCGGAACAAAAAGGAGCCGGCCGCAACGCTCGCGCCGGCGAGAACGGACCGCCGGGAGCCGCCGTCTTCTCCGCGTCGCGAACTGCGCAAAGCCGCGGTCAAACCGCCGCTCCCCGCCGTGGTTAAACCCGAACAATTCGCTTTTCCCCAATTCGACGACCGGCCGGCCTACACTCTGCCGCCCTTGACGCTTTTGGACCCCGGCGCTCCGACCGAACAAATCGACAAGGCGGAACTCCAGGAAAAGCGCCGCCTGATCGAGGAGAAACTGGCCGAATTCAAAGTCGAGGGCGAAGTCCGGGAGTATCATCCCGGCCCGGTCATCACCACGTATGAATACTGCCCGAAACCCGGGATTAAAATCAACCAGGTCACGAACCTCGCCGACGACCTGGCCCTGGCCCTCGGCGCCGAATCCGTCCGGATCCAGCGGATTCCGGGCAAATCCTCCCTGGGCGTGGAAATCCCCAACAACAAACGCGAAGTCATCAAGCTCCGCGACATTCTCGAGTCCGAACCCTTCGTCAAATCGCCGTCCAAGCTCACCCTCGCCCTGGGCAAGACCGTTCACGACGAAGTCTACGTGACCGATCTCGGGGTGATGCCCCATCTTCTCGTGGCCGGGGCGACGGGCACGGGAAAAAGCGTCTGCCTCAACGCCCTGATCGCCAGCATTCTTTATAAAGCCTCGCCCAGCGAGGTCAAGCTCCTTCTCATCGACCCCAAGCGGCTGGAATTTTCGCTGTACGACGGGATTCCCCATCTTCTCAGCCCGGTCATCAACGACGCCAAGAAGGCGGCGGCCATCCTGATGGACACGATCAAAAAGATGGAGGAGCGCTATTACCTGATGCAGCAGGCGAAGGTCCGCAACATCGATCAGTACAACCATCACATCGCCGAACTGATCCAGGAAAAGAAGGGCAAGCTGACCGAGGAGGACAAGGAAAAGCTCCGGCCCATGCCCTATATCGTCATCATCATCGACGAGCTGGCCGACCTCATCATGGTCAGCGGGCAGGACGTCGATTTCGCCATCGGTCGGCTGGCCCAGCTCGCCCGGGCGGTCGGCATTCATCTCGTCCTGGCCACCCAGCGTCCCTCCACCGACATCATCACCGGCACGATCAAAAACAACTTCCCCAGCCGGATCGCTTTCCGCGTCCCCAGCAAGATCGACTCCCGGGTCATCCTGGACGAGAACGGGGCGGAGAAACTCCTGGGGATGGGCGACATGCTGTTCATCCCCCCGAATTATCCGCGGCTGATCCGCCTCCACTGCTCCTATGTCTCGATTCCGGAAGTCCGCCGGCTGGTCAATTTCGTGAAAAAACAGGGCGTGCCTGAATACGACGAACGCATCGTCGACGTCCTCCAGCACACCGGGGAACAACCCTGGGGCAAGTCGGACGAAAAGGATGCGATGTTCGACGAAGCGGTCAAATTGATTCTCCATACCGGCCAGGCCTCGGCCTCCTACCTCCAGCGGCGTCTCAAACTCGGGTACGCGCGGGCTTCCCGCTTGATCGACCAGATGGAGCAGGAGGGCATTCTCGGCCCGTCGGAAGGCAGCAAGCCGCGGGAGATCCTGGTCGACGTGAAGAGCTACATGCTGAATTCGACCAAAAAGGCCTCGTCCGGCGATTAAGACGTCCCCCATGCCCCGGCCCCGACCCGAAATCGACCTGGACGCGGTCGTCGCTCATTTCCGGCCGATCATCGGCTTCAAGATCCGCCGCGCCCTCGGATGGCAAAACCCGGATTGGGAGGATTTGACCAATGAAGTCCTCGCTCAGACGATCGCCAAGGTCAAAGCCGGCGAGTTTCGCGGGGACTCCAAGATCGGCACGTTCATTTACACGATCACGTGCCGGAGAATCGTCGATTACATCCGGGAAAAATCGAAAATCGCCCCCCGTTTCCCGGAGGAAATCGACGTTTCCACCGCCCAGAACCGGCTCGAAGAAGAGGAGCGCCTCAGGGACTTGACCGCGGCCGTCGCAGCCCTTCCCCCGAAATACCGCGAAGTTTTGGATCTTTTTTATTACCGGGAAATGTCCCGGGAGGAAACCGCCCTCCGGCTCGGGATCACTCCGGCCCAGGTCAGCGAGCGCGTTTACTACGCCTGTAAACTTCTTCAAAAAAGCATGCGCCGGGCGGCGATGTCATTTTCCTCTCCTTCGCCCGACTAAAGAAAGGACAAGGATTCGATCCGATGCGCCATCCCGAACATCCCGAGTTTGAAGCCCAAATCGATTCCTATCTTCTCGGCCGGTTGAACGCGGAGGAGACCGAGCGGTTCGAGAAACATTATTTCGATTGCCCGGATTGTTTCCGGCTGACGGCCGAGAGGGCCGCCCTTCTCGACGCCGTCAAAGCGGCCGGTCCCGCCCCGGCCGCGGCGGCCGTCAAGGCGTCTGATCGGACGGGATTTCGCCGGTTCCCCCTCGGCTGGGTTTCGGCGGGTGTCGCCGTCGCTCTCCTGGCCGCGGCGGTTTTCCTCATCGTTCCGCGCCCGCCTAGACCGCCGGATTTTCCGGACAGCGGGAATCGGACCGTTCGTGGAGAGTCGATGGTTCTCATCGCCCCGGTCGGCGTCCTCGGCAGAAGCCCGAAGGAATTCGTCTGGCGCCCGGTCGGAGGCGCGGCCGAATACGCCATTATTCTCGCGGGCATCGAACCGGCTTGGACGGCGGAAACGCGGAAGACCTCGATCAAAATCCCGGCGGAGATCGCCGGCCGGATTGCCCCGGGAAAAACCTATGCCTGGAAGGTGAAGGCCTATGCGGCCGAGGGAACGCTGCTGGCCGCCTCCTCCGAAACACTCTTTTCAATCGCCCGCTGACCGGCGCGACGACGGCTCAATCCCCTTCGCGGGATTATTCAGACGTGAATCCGCGGAGAGGCAACGGATATCCCGCTTCGGGGACCGGCGCTCCAACGCCGGATATACAAAGATCCCGTGGATGGAAGTCCATGGAGCTTCAGTCCTCGTTCGGAGTTTCCTCGTCGTAATACATCCGGCCCCGGGTTTCCTCTTCGAACGCCAGACAGCACATCAGCCGGCCGCACAATCCCGATATTTTGGTCGGGTTGATGGCGATCTGTTGCTTCCGGGCCTTCTGGATCGTCACGGGTTCGAACGTTTTCATGAACGAGGCGCAACAGAGCGGCCGGCCGCAGACCCCGAGGCCGCCGATCATCTTGGCCTCGTCGCGGACGCCGACCTGGCGCATTTCGATCCGCATCCGCAGCTCCTTGGCCAAATCCTTGACCAGCTGGCGGAAATCGATCCGGCCGTCGGCCGTGTAGAAAAAGACGCCTTTTTTCTCGCTGAAGTAATACCGGACCGCGGTGAGTTTCATCGCCAGGTTCCGGAACTTGATCCGATCCTGACAGAAGGCGTGGGCCCGCTGCTCCCGCTCCCGGAGCCACTGAAGCCGGCGCTCGTCCTCCGCGTCCGCCTTGCGGAGAATCTTCGGAGCCTCCTCCGCTCGGTTGGGATGGCGGCAAACCGGCCCCTCGGTATCGACGACCCTGGCCAGGTCGCCGCCGAACTCGGATTCCACGAGGCACAGATCGTCCCGGACAAGGTCGAAGCCGCCCTTGCGGGCGCGGATCATCCTTCCGTTGGTCAGGGAAACCAGACAAACCAAATCGCTCATGTCGTTATCCTGTCATTCTCGCGAACAAAACGCTTGTCATCAAGCGGATGTTCGCGTATTTATCCAGCGAAACCATCGCCGAATCGACGGCGCGGATCAGGCGCAGCGCCCGCCCGGATTCAACGGCGGAAGCGAGTTCCCGAAGGCCGTCTTCGAGGTCGGGATTAAGCAGGCCGCCGGCTTCTCCCGTTTCACCGAGAAGCAGAAGATCCCGGCCGAACCCGCGGAAAAGATCGAGCGTCGCCTCCATCTCCTCGCGCGAAGCGGGTTTTCGTCCGCCGGAGAACCTTCGGATAAATTCCGTCCCGTCTTTTCCGGTCAGAATCGCCCGGAACAATTCCCAGGCCTGCCCGCGTTCCTCGAAGAACTCATCCCAGTCCATCGTCCGGGCCTTTTGATAATTTCCCCGGACCGTCGAGGCGACGACCCTGGACCGGACCTCATCGAGCCCGCGTTCGCGGAGGACCGCGACGATTTCCCCGGTCCCGACGGGTCCGAAGACAAACAGCTGACACCGGGAACGGATCGTCGGCAAAAGAAGGTCCGGGTTGGACGTGATCAGGATGAACTGGGTGAAGGCGGGCGGTTCCTCGAGAATTTTCAGCGACGCGTTGGCGGCCGCGTCTTTCATCTCGGACGCGTCATCGATCAGAAAAACGCGTTTGCGGCCGATCATGGGTTTCATGAGGGCGAGTTCGATGGCCTTCCGGATTTGATCGATGACGATGTTCTTCTTTTTTTTGCCCTTGTCGTCTGATTCGTTTCCCGAATCTTCCGCTCCGCTTTTGTCATCGTCCGCCGTATTCTCCGCTTTGTCTTTGTCGTCGGACTCGTCTTTTTCCATTTTCCTCGGCAGGTCGATCACGTCGATGATGTCCGGATGGTTCCCGGCGTTGATCGCCCTGCAGGAAGGGCATTCGTCGCAGGCGTCATCGGATTGCCGTTCGCAATTGAACGCCTTGGCCAACTCCCGGGCCGTTTCACGCTGGCCGGCGCCCTCGGAGCCGCAAAACAGCAGGCTCGGTAGAACGCTCTTCCGGCGGAGCGCCGAACGGAGAATATCCTTAAGCGGAACGTTTCCGGGGATCTGATCGAAAGCCATATCGTTCCTTAACTCGAGCCCGGACGGCCGGCGGCCGAAAGGGCGGACCGCAAAAACCCGGCGGTGGCGGAATCCGAGGCGGCGACGTCCTCGGGAACGCCGGCCGCGACAATGCGCCCCCCGTCCTCGCCGCCTTCGGGGCCCAGGTCAATAATATAGTCGCAGAACCGGATCACTTCAAGGTTGTGCTCGATGATGACCATGGTGTTGCCGAGGCGGACGAGCTCGGAAAGAATTTCGAGAAGCTTGCGGACGTCGTCGAAATGAAGGCCGGTCGTCGGCTCGTCCAGAAGGTAGAGGGTCCGGCCGGTGGCCCGTTTGCCCAATTCCTTGGTCAGCTTGATCCTCTGGGCTTCGCCGCCCGAAAGCGTCGGGGCCGGCTGGCCGAGCCGGATGTAGCCGAGTCCGACCTGCCGCAACGTCGCCAGCCGGCGCTTGAGGCGGGGCTGGGCCTTGAGATATTCGTACGCTTCGTCCACGGTCATCGCCAGGAAATCGGCGATCGACCGGCCCTTGTAACGAACCGCCAGCGTTTCCTTGTTGTAGCGCAACCCGCCGCAACGATCGCAGGTGACGAAGACGTCGGGAAGAAAATGCATCTCGACCCGTTTCACCCCGGCGCCCTGGCATTCCTCGCAACGGCCGCCCGGAACGTTGAAGCTGAACCTCCCCGGTCCGTAACCGCGGGACCGGGCTTCCTGGGCGTGGGCGAACAACAACCGGAGGTCGGTGAACAGCCCGGCGTAAGTGGCCGGATTGGACCGCGGCGTCCGGCCGATCGGTTTCTGGTCCACGGAAATGACTTTGTCCAGTTGATGGATGCCCTCGATCTTGTCATAAGCCCCGGTCCGGAGTTTCGTATGGGACAGCGCGTTCTGGAGGGCGCGGAAGAGAATGTCGAAAACGAGGGTGCTTTTACCCGATCCCGAAACGCCGGTCACGGCGGTCATGCAACCCAGGGGAATGGAGACATCGACGTTCTTGAGGTTGTGCTCCCGGGCGTTGCGGACCACCAGCCAGCCTTTCGCCGGGCGGCGATCGCCCGGAAAGGAAACCACCGCTTCCCCCCGCAGATATTTCGCCGTCAAGGAAGACGGGGACTTGAGGATTTCCGCAAGGGGACCTTCGGCCACGACCCGGCCGCCGTGTTCTCCCGCGCCGGGACCGAGGTCGAGGATGAAATCGGCCGCCCGGATGGTCTGTTCGTCGTGCTCGACGACCAGGACGGTGTTGCCGTCGTCCCGGATCCGCCGAAGCAGGCCGATCAGCCGCCCGTTGTCGCGCTGATGAAGGCCGATCGTCGGTTCGTCAAGGACGTAAAGAATCCCCCGCAGGCGCGCCCCGACCTGGGCCGCCAGCCGGACCCGCTGCGCCTCGCCGCCCGATAGAGAGGCCGTCGTCCGGTCGAGGGATAAATAGGAGAGGCCCAACTCGTTGCAGACGCCCAATCGGCCGATGAGTTCCTTGCGGATTTTTTCGGCGACCGCCTCCCGGGAAACGAGAATTTCGAGCTTCCCGAGGTCCCCGATCAGCCGGTCGATCGGAAGCCGGCTTAAATCATGGATGTTCCGGCCGTCGATCCGGACGGCCAAACTCTGGGGGTTGAGGCGGGCGCCTTTGCAGGCCGGGCAGAGGTCCCCGGTCAATTCCAATTCCCCGTCCTCGTTCGTCGTCGAATCGGCCCCGAGCCCGTGGCAGCGCGGGCAGGCGCCGTAGGGGCTGTTGAAGGAGAAATTGCGGGGTTCGAGGTCCGGGAGGCTGACGTCGCAGACCGGGCAGCGGAGTTTCCGGGAATAATAATTTTCCTTTCCATCTTCGGCCAGGACCAGGACCTCGCCTTCGGCCAGCTCCAGGGACATCTCGACCGCTTCTTGAAGGCGGGCTCTGGCGGAAATGGAAGGCTTCAGGTCATCGACCAGAACCTCCCCCGTATGGGCCTTGGTCTTGGCCAGGATAATCTCCTCTTCGAGGTCGCGGAAAACGCCGTCCAGGCGGAGCCGGAGATAGCCTTTTTTCCGGAGGCGGTCGAACAGACGGTGGTATTCGCCCTTGCGGCCCTTGATGACCGGGGCCAGGATCCGGACCCGGCCGCGGGATGATTCAAGGATCCGGGAAACGATCTGATCCGTCGATTGCGAACTGACGCCCCGGCCGCAGGACGGGCAATGGGGGGTGCCGACCCGGGCGAACAGCAGCCGGAGGAGGTCGTACATTTCGGTCACGGTGCCGACCGTGGACCGCGGGTTGGACGAAATCGTTTTCTGGTCGATCGAAATGGCCGGGGAGAGCCCCTCGATGGATTCGACGTAGGGCTTTTCCATCATTTCCATGTATTGCCGGGCATAGGCCGACATGCATTCGATATAGCGGCGCTGGCCTTCGGCGAACAGCGTGTCGAAGGCCAGGGAGGACTTGCCCGAGCCGGACGGACCGGTGACGACGATGAACCGGTTCCGGGGCAGCCGGACGTCGATCCGCTTCAAATTGTGCTGGGCCGCCTTCTTCACGACAATTTCGTCGAGCATAACCTTATCATTTTAGGCATTTTCGGCGGCCAGGGCAATATATCGGCTAATTTCGCTATTCCGGAAAACCTGGATTAACGTGGAAATGGGGGACACGATCCCGATTTTCCGAAATCGGGATCGTGTCCCCCATTTCCCGGATAGAGAGAAAACGAATCTAAAAATAGCAGCCCATAACGAAGGATTCCCGATAGCCCGGAATCACCGCCGGGGTTCTGTCAAAAATTCGTCAACCGAGAGAATCGGGATGTCGCGAAACATCTTCGCACCTAATAGATGGCGATCTCCGCTGATGACCATGTCGGCTTTTCCATCAACGGCTAAAGCGAGAAATTTATCGTCCGACGGGTCCTCTGGGATGAACCGGACCTTCGTCGCGACCTGGACCGGCTCGCTCCAGGGAATCAAATCTTCCCGGACCAAACGCCGAATGTCGCCCGCCGCCAGGTCGAATTTGGGATAAGCCAGGACCGTGACGTATTCCTTGAGGACCGGGGCCGAGAGCAGCAGGCGAAAATTTCCTTCCCTCGCCCCGAAAAGAATCCGGCCCGGTTTGCCGCCGAAGAGAACGGCCGAAACAAAAACGTTCGTATCGAGAACGAGGCGAAGAGGCCGGGATCGATTCACTTTTTCCGGGCCCAGGCGATGGCGTCGTCGACATCCTGAGGCGTCACGCCCAGGGCGGACATCTTTTTCCTGATTTTGTCCAAGTTCGCTTTTCCGCGAAGCGATATTTCGACCGGGGTGAGGGTGATTTTTCCTTCTTCGGCCGTCGCTTCGAAGTATTCGACGTCGGCGAATTTCTCCATCACTTTTTTCGGGATGGTGACCTGGTTCTTGTAAGTTCTCTTGCAAAGCATCGGCATCTCCACATTCATGATCCATTATTTCCTTATTTCTGTCAAGTAAGGAAGTAACAGGATTTCCCGTAATACGGCTTCAGCGAGGCATTCTCGGCCGCGGGGAGATTCCGCGACTATATCTATGGCATTTTTTAATCGGGAGATACGTTTTTTGGGGGAAGTCCCGAGGAGAAAATTGACCGTAGTCAGGGGAGGGGCCGACCGGCCCGACACGACGGGTTTTGCCCGGCATCAGGGCAAAGAAACGGAGCGGGCCTCAGGCCTTGAGGTCCAGGACGAGCATCTTGTCCTTTTCGTCCCAAGTCACGGCGCAGGCCTTGGTTTTCGGGTGCGGAATCTCGAAATATCTCAGGAAGCCGAAGGCACTGACGTAGACATAGCGGCCCTTGCGGTTACGGTTGATTTTGTAAGCGTCCGGCCGCTCGTCTTTCGAAAGTTTGAGCCCGATGAGCCGCTCCTTGCGGTCGTAGTGGAGCTCGGCCCAGGCGTAATCTTTAACAAACTTGTCGGTACAGGCCGCGTTGAAGATCAGGTGCCCTTGTTTTGTGACCGACACCCGGGGATCGCTTCCCCACTTGGCCCTCGTTCTCTCAAATTTTTAGCCCATAAATTGGAGACACAATACCTATTTCCCTATTTCTCCAGGAGCAACCAGGAAAATCAATTAGGAAACAGGTATTGTGTCTCCGATTTTTCTTGTCCGTGAAGAGACCGGCATCCTTCACGTTGACGTCAAGCCGGACGATGCGTTAGCATGCGGCTATGGGCCGCGAAGAAAATCTTCACAAGGCGCTCGAAATTCTCCGGGACGAAAGTCTCAAGACGGATTCACTGACGGCGATCAAGCATCTGCCGGCCCAGGAAGGCCGGTACATGGATTATCCGGCTGAGGTCAACTCCGCCCTGGTTTCCGCCCTTAAAGACAAAGGGTTCGAGCGGCTGTACAGCCACCAGCACGCTTGCTGGGAGGCGGTGAAAAAAGGCGGCAATCCCGTCGTCGTCACCCCGACCGCGTCGGGAAAAACGCTCTGTTACAACCTGCCCGTGCTCGACACGATTCTCAAGGACCCCTCGGCCCGGGCGCTTTATCTCTTTCCGACCAAGGCCCTGGCCAACGACCAGCGGGCCGAACTCGACGAAACGATCGCCCGCCTTCCCGGAGAAATCCGGATCTTCACCTACGACGGCGACACGCCTCAGGACGCCCGCCGGGCGATCCGGGCCCGGGGCCACATCATCCTGACGAACCCGGACATGCTCCACGCCGGGATCCTGCCCCATCACACCAAGTGGATCAAGCTCTTCGAGAACCTGAAATACGTCGTCATCGACGAACTCCACAATTACCGGGGCATCTTCGGAAGCCACCTGGCCAACATCCTTCGCCGGCTTAAGCGCGTCGCCGCTTTCTACGGGGCCAACCCCCAGTTCATCCTCTGCACGGCCACCATCGCCAACCCGCTCGAGATGGCCGAAAAAATGATCGAAGCCCCGGTGACGCTCATCGACGACAACGGCGCGCCGCGCGGGGAAAAATACGTGCTGTTCTACGTCCCCCCCGTCGTCAACCCGGCTCTCGGCATCCGCCGTTCCTACGTCAACGAAAGCCGGCGGGTCGCCTCGATCTTCCTCCACCAAAACCTGCAGACGATCGTTTTTGCCCAGAGCCGCCTCGTCACCGAGGTGCTTCTGACCTATCTCAAGGAGGACCTCGAAAAAACGATCAAACAGGAGGGTTTGATCCGGGGATACCGCGGCGGATACCTGCCGATCAAGCGCCGGGAGATCGAGAAAGGCCTCCGGGAGGGAAAAATCCTCGGCGTCGTTTCGACCAACGCCCTCGAACTCGGCATCGACATCGGCACGCTCGACGTCGCCGTCCTCGCCTCCTATCCCGGAACGATCGCCTCGACCTGGCAGCGGATCGGACGAGCCGGCCGGAAGACGGGGGCGTCGGCCGCCGTCCTGGTCGCGTCCAGCGCCCCGCTCGACCAGTTCATCGTCCACAACCCGGATTATTTCTTCGCGAAATCCGCCGAACGGGCGCTCATCAATCCCGACAACCTGACCATTCTCATCAACCATATCGAATGCGCCGCCTTCGAGCTCCCGTTCCAGGACGGCGAGAATTTCGGCCGGGCCGAGATCGGCGAAATCCTCAAGTTCCTCGAAGAGGAAAAATTCCTCCACCACGCCAAGGACAAGTGGTACTGGACCTCGGACGCCTACCCGGCCGACGGGGTCAGCCTCCGGTCGATCTCCTCGGATAATTTCGTGGTCGTCGACACGACCGACAAAATCCGGATCATCGCCGAGGTCGATTTTTCAGCCGCCCTGACGACCCTTCACGAGAAGGCCATCTACATCTGCGAAGGCGAGCAGTACTACGTCGAAAAGCTCGACTTCGCCGAGCGCAAGGCCTACGTCAAAAAAACGGACATCGATTACTACACGGACGCCATCGATTACACGAAAATTAAAATCTTAGACGAGTTCGACCGCAAACATCTCGACCGCTTCGACATCCGCCACGGCGACGTCCACGTCGCGACCCAGGTCGTCGGGTTTAAAAAGATCAAATTTCACACCCAGGAAAACGTCGGAGCGGGAGACTTGAGCCTGCCCCAGAACGAAATGTCCACGACGGCCTGGTGGGCGACGATCCCGGCCGACCTCCTGGCCGGGCTGGCCTACGACCCCGAGGAAAAAATCAACGGGCTGTACGGGCTGTCTTACATCGTCCACAACGTCGCCCCCCTTTTCCTGATGTGCGACATCCACGACCTGGGCGTATCGATCGGGGACAATTCGACGGGCGAATCGATCCCGCCCAAAGACGTCCTGGCGAAAGTCCAGCAGGGGCCGGGATTCGCCTCCCTGGAGCCGAACTTCGAACCCAATATCTTCCTCTACGACAACTATCCCGGCGGCATCGGCCTGAGCCCGTCGCTCTTCGACCTCGACAAGAAACTCCTTGAATATTGCCAGAAGACGATCGCCGCCTGCCCCTGCAAATCCGGGTGCCCCTCCTGCGTCGGGCCCGTTTACGAAAGCGGTGAATCGGCCAAGGAAGTCGCCGTGGCCATCCTGTCCCGCCTGCTGGCTTGAATCATCCAGGAAATCATTTGATCCGGCGTTCATTCGGCATGGGGTCCGGCTGGAGCGACGCTTATTGAACGCCGGGACTAAGTCGCGCCTGCATAATCAAACTAAGGGGAAACGCGAAATCGGGGACAGGTACGGAATTCTCCCGAATTCCGTACCTGTCCCCGA
This sequence comes from Candidatus Aminicenantota bacterium, assembly GCA_026393895.1. Lineage (GTDB taxonomy): Bacteria > Acidobacteriota > Aminicenantia > Aminicenantales > UBA4085 > JAAZPG01. Next base: position 16,909 of record JAPKZG010000083.1, on the reverse strand, counting down.
TTTCGCCATCCACTTATGAGCCTGAGACGGGGGATCGGACATAAACGCCCGAAAACCCGATATGTCACGACAATTCATCCGATGGGTGGGAGGCTGGGCAAGCTTTGCAGTCCTACGCGGCGGGCGGCAAGGTCCGCCCGGAGTCAGGAGGCCCCCCAAAATTCGAAACGCTAAAAGTTCCAGGTTATGCAGTCAAGGGGTTATCTCCATGGTCCGTGAGAAGTTTTGGGGGTGAGCCGACCCAGGACCCGTCGGACGATGCGCCCGCCGAGGCGGTAGGTCGGGCCGTTGTGTCCGCTTCCCCCCTTGTGCTATTCTGAAACCGAACGCCCATGAACATTTTCAAACTCATCACGGAAGCTTCGGTCGTCGTTCAGGCCATCCTGTTCATCCTGATGTTTTTCTCCGTTTTTTCCTGGACGATCATCATCTTCAAACGCAAGACCTTCCGGACGGCCTCCGCCAAATCCAAAAAATTCCTGGAGGTCTTTAAAAAGAGCCGGAGCCTGACCGAGGTCAACGAGGCGGCCAAATCCTACGCGGGAAGTCCCGCCGCGGCGTTGTTTTTGGCCGGCTACAAGGAAATGGCTTACCTGGCCAAGCAGCAGCAATCCGCGCCGGAAGCCAACGGCGGCTCGCGCCTGGAAAATCTCAGCCGGGCGTTGACGAAGGCCTCCAACGCCGAAGTGGCCCGCATGGAAAAGATGATGGGTTTTTTGGCCACGACCGGAAGCGTTTCACCCTTCATCGGCCTGTTAGGCACGGTTTGGGGCATCATGGACACCTTCATCAAAATCGGCGTCACCGGTTCCACGAGCCTGGTCTCGGTAGTCCCGGGAATCGCCGAAGCCCTGATCGCCACGGCGGTCGGGCTGTTCGCCGCCATTCCGGCGGTCATCGCCTACAACATGTTCCTCCATCAGCTCAAGGACCAGATCACCGACATGGAGGATTTTTCCCTCGAGCTCCTGACCATCGCGGAACGCCTTTATGGTACTCCCTAAGCTGCCCACGGTCCGGGCCAAGCGTGACGTCGGAACGGCCCTTTCCGAAATCAACATCACTCCGTTCGTCGACGTCATGCTCGTGCTTCTCGTCATCTTCATCGTCACGGCCCCGATGATGCAGAGCGGCATCGGCGTCGACCTTCCGACGGCCGAAACCGACACCGCGCCGGCCGAGGAAGGCCTCCAGGTCACGCTGAAATCCGACCAGTCCATCTACGTCGGCGAATCGATCATCAACATCAACCTTCTCGAGCGCCAGCTCCAGAACGCCTTCTACGGAAAAACCAAAAAAGTCGTCTACCTCCGGGCGGATAAGAACCTCCCCTTCGGTTTCGTCATGGACGTCCTGGACATCGTCAAGAAAACAGGGATCGAAATCGTCGGTCTCATGACCAAGCCCGAGGAGAAAAAGGCCGGCCGAAAATGACCGCGGGCGCCCGGTGGAGCGATGGGACCTTCAAGCGGGCGATGATTGTCTCGGCCGCCGGCCACACGATCCTCTTCGCCGTCATCATCCTCAATCCCGGCCTTCCTAAAAAACCGTCGCCCAGGGGCGTCATCCATTATCTGTCGATGGGGATGGTCGGAGGAGGAGGCGGCGGGCGGCCGGCCGGGAGCGGGGAAAACACCAAAATCGGGACGACCGCAATCAAGCCGGAATCGCTCCGGGATCTGACGGTCCCGGAAAAAGTCGCGCCCAAGGACGCTTCGAAACTCCATTATCCCGTCGATGATAAAACGAAACGCAAATCCGCCCCCGAAAAAAAAGCAACCATCTCCAAGCCCGGGCCGGGGAGCAAGGCGGGGATCGCCGGAAGCGGCGGCGAAGGCGGATCCGGCCTGACTATCGGTCCCGGCGGAGCCGGAACCGGCGCCGGAGGAGGAATCGGGGAAGGATTCGGCGACGGCCTCGCCGAATTTCCCTACTCCTATTATCTCCTGCGCGTCCGGGATGAAATCACGGTCAACTGGTTTCCCGGAAGCATCGACCCCGGTCCGGACAACGTCCTCCAAACCCTCATCTATTTCCGGATATACCGCAACGGTTCGATTTCCACCATCGAAATCAAACAGTCGAGCGGCCTCCGGGCCTTCGACCTGGTCGCCGTCCGGGCGGTCGCCAACGCCGCCAAGTTTCCGCCCCTTCCCGACGACTATGAAGGGGAATACCTGGGGATCAATCTTCTCTTCGAGCATGCCCGATGAAAAAACACGCGTTTGTTCGAATCGCCGGTTTGCTGCTCGCGGCCGGCTGCGCCTCCGCCCAGCAGGACTTCAATATGAGGATCACCGAAGGAATGCCCGCCGTTTCCTTCGCCCTGCCGCCGTTCGTCTCGTCCGCGGCGGCGAAAACCGAGGCCGCGGAAATTTATTCGGTCCTCGAAGCCGATATCAAATATACCCGGATCTTCGAGCTTCTCCCAAAGTCTTATTACGGCTACATCCGTCCGTTGCTCGACCCGAACAATCCGGACTTTAAGGAGTGGGAATCAATCCAGACCAACGTCCTGTTCGCCGCCCGGATCGAAGACGATCCGGCCGGAGGGTTCGTCTTCGCCTGGGTCCTTTACGACGTTAAATCCAAACGCCCGATCATCGCGCCCAGGCGCTATCAATACAAAGACAAAAACCTTCGCTACCTGGCCCACGCGACGGCCGACGAGATCATGAAGGCGTATGGGGAAAAACCGATTTTTACGTCCAAAATCGCCTTCGTCAGCAACCGGGATAAAAACGAGGAACTTTACCTCATGGATTATGACGGGGCCAATCAGATTCGCCTCCTATACAACCAGGTCAACGACTCCAATCCCGCCTGGGATCCCGAGGGCAAGCGATTGGCCTACAGTTCCTGGCAGAACTTGGCCGTCGGGGTTTATATTCTCGACGTTTTCGAGAAAGCGCGCACACGCGTACCGGTTTCCCTGAAGGGCCAGAATTACACCCCGGCGTGGTCTCCCGACGGGAAAAAATTGGCTTTTGCCTCCTCCATGAGCGGAAACCACGAGATCTACGTCGCCGACATCGAAGCGAATCCCACCCGCGTCGGCCGGATTAAACAGCTGACGTTCAACCCGGGGATAGATATCGCGCCTTCCTGGTCCCCCAACGGACGGGAAATCGTCTTCACCTCGGACCGCGGAGGAACGACCCAGATCTATATCATGGACGCCGAAGGGGGGAATACGCGGCGGATATCCTTCGGGGCCAATCATCATGATGCGCCCGCCTGGTCCCCGAATGGGGACAAAATCGTCTATGTCGCCCGCGTAGACAACGTCTTCGACCTCTACCTTTACAACATCAGGTCCGGCCAGATCTCCAAGCTGACGGAGATCTACGCCCGCAACGAATCGCCCGCCTGGTCTCCCGACGGCCGCCATATCCTTTTTACCTCCAACGTCAGCGGTTCGAGCCAGATCCACACGATCGACGTCGACGGCCGCAATCTCCGTAAGCTGACCTCCCAAGGGGAGAACAAGCTCGCCGATTGGTCGAATTGACCTTTTTTTCGCCCCGGCCGCGAAACCCCAACATTGCCGATAGAACCGAGTCGGGAATTCCAGGGGAAATATCCTCTATCGGCAATACGGGGTGAGACACATCGCATTGACACTCCGTCTTATTCAATGTATATAGAGAGATGGCGGGGGACGATTTCGGCGTACCCTCATCGATTACGGAGGAAAAGGAGGATCCATGAGAAAAATCAGCATGTTAGCGCTCGTATGTCTTCTTGCCGTCTCGCTCGGTGTCTCCTGCAAGGCAAAAACGAAACCAACGCCTCCCCCTTCCCCGCAGGCCCAGGAACAACCCGTTGTCGAGCAGGTGAAGGAAGCGGTCCCCGCGGAATCCGCACCGCTGTCGGAGGAGGAGCTTTTTCTGAAAAAGACGCTGGATGAAATCAACAAAGAGCGCGTCCTGAAAATGGTCCGGTTCGACTACGACAAGTACTATATCCGCGACGAAGCGAAATTGACCCTCGAGGACAACGCCGCCTGGTTGAAAAAATTCACGACGGCGAAAATTCTGATCGAAGGCCACTGCGACGAACGCGGCACGGAGGAATACAACCTGGCGCTCGGTGAAAAGCGGGCCAAAAGCACCATGGAATATCTCCTCTCTCTCGGCATCCCGGCCGAGCGGATGAGGATCATCTCCTACGGGAAAAGCCAGCCGCTCGACATGGCCCACGACGAAACCGCCTGGGCCAACAACCGGCGGGCCCAATTTCTTGTCATCGAAAAATAGCGTTGAAGATGCGTCTTTGGCCCGTCGTCTTGCTTATTGCGGGCTTGACCCTGCCGGCGCCGGCCCAGGACCGCAGCAAGAAGGCCTATGAATTGATGTATGAGGACGTCCAGCTCCTCAAAATCCAGACGCAACGGATCGAAAAAAAGATCGACCAGTCCGCCGCCGACCTGAAGGCGATCGGCGACATCGTCCGCGATCTTGCGGCCCAATTCAAGGATTTCCAGAAATTCCAGGCCCGCAACCAGGAAGGATGGGGGGACGTCCCGGGGCAAATCCGGAGCGTCCAGGAGCAGCTGGCCCAAATCGAAAACCGGCTCCTCCAACTCGCCGAGGACCTTCAATCCCTGAAGACACCGCCGGCGGACGCTTCGGCCGCCCCGCCGATTCCGGAGCCCGGCGGAAAAGCCAAGCCGGGCGAAAAAACCGCTCCGGCCAAAAAGACCGAGGCCGAACCGGCCGTCAAAACCGTTCCGCCGTCGGGCCTGTCCGCCCAGGAAACATATCAGGCTGCGAGGGCCGATTTCAGCAAGGGGAACCTGGATCTGGCCGTGGACGGATTCAATCTCTACCGGGAACAGTTCGGGGCCAGCCCGCTGGCCGATAACGCCCTCTACATGATCGGCGAATGCCGGTTCAGCCAGAAAAAATACGCGGCGGCCATCGAGGCCTTCGACGACCTGATCCTGACGTACCCGATAAGCGACAAAATTGCCGCGGCCTATCTGAAAAAGGGATTCGCCCTGGCCGAAATGAAAAGGAAAACCGAGGCCGTCGCCGTCCTTCGTCTGCTCCTTTCGAAATATCCCCTCGAAGAAGAAGCAAAACAGGCCCAACAAAAAATCAAGGAATTGCAGGAAATGCCATGAGAGACGTCAACAGTTTGAACAAAGTCATCCTGATCGGACGGCTCGGTCAGCGGCCGGAAATCCGGCACCTCGCCCAAGCTCAAGGCGACCGGTCCATCGCCCGTTTCACTCTGGCGACCAACGAACGGTTGTTCAATCCCCAGACCAACCAAGCATCGATTCGGACCGAATGGCATAACCTCGTCGCCTGGGGAAAACTGGCCGAGTTCTGCGAACGTTTCCTGGAAACGGGCAAACAGATCCTGGTCGAAGGGAAAATCCGCACCCGGAGCTGGCAGGACCGGGACGGCAACAAACGGAAGTCGACGGAAATCGAAGCCTTCAATATCGTCCTGTTGGGCCCCCGGGAATCCCAGCCGCCGCGCGGAAACGAAATCGACGCGCCTTACCGGGATTCGGGCCAGGACGCCGCCCCGGCCGATTTTCCGGCCGACGAAGAGCCGACGGGTCCCATCGGTGAGGACGATGTCCCCTTCTGAAGAAGAGCGAGGCTTCCGCGCAAGAATCGTCGAGGATCGCCGCCCTTGGGGCAAATTCCGGGCCTTCCCGCACGAACGGGCCGGAAGCATCAAGATCATCACGGTCAACCCCGGAGGGATACTCTCCCTCCAATCCCACGGCCGGAGGGCGGAATTCTGGGTCGCCCTGGACGACGGACTCGAGGTGACGGTGAGCGACCGCGTCTGGCGGCCCGCCCCCGACGAGGAAATTTACATCCCGCGGGAAGCCCGGCATCGCGTCCGCGGAGTCGGGCCCAAGCCCGCCCGGATCATGGAGATCTGGCTGGGCGATTCCGACGAATCGGACATCGTCCGCTACGACGACGTTTACGGCCGTAAATAGCCGGTGCCGACGACCGGTGTGGTGAGCCCGGTGAAGGCCGGCACGCCGAAGATCACGACGTAAAGGCCGGCGAGAACGCCCGCGACCACGATGATCCACCCCAGGATGTTGTTGATCTTCGCCATAACGAGCAGGATCGAGTAGTGCCCGGGTGATGCGCGGCCTCTTCCTTTCGCGTGTTCAAGGCGATTTCGCGTATCGCCAGAAGAATTTGGCCGAAGGCGACGATCGACAGTCCGACCACGAGCGACCAAAGAACGACGACGAGCCCGACCAGAACGCGGCTGAATTCCATGGATCTCCTCCTCCGTGTCGGGGCGGCGGTTGGGCCGCCCGAATATTCCGAGGCGGACCCGTCAGGAGGACGGACCCGTCATCAGGAACGCATCGGGGTACTTCAGCAGAAGCTTTTCGATGATGTATTCCTCGACTTCCTGAGCCGAGCGCAGGTTCATCGCCTGTTGGACCACCCGGCGGACGGTCCGGACTTCGACCGCGCGAAGCGCTTTTTTAACCCGCGGGATGAAAATCGGGTTCATGCTGAATGTCCGCAATCCGAGCCCGAGCAGGACGATGGCCAGAAGCGGATCGGCGGCCATTTCGCCGCAGAGAGCGACGTCCTTGCCCTGACGGGCGGCCGAACCGATGATGTATTTCAGAAGCCGCAGGGCCGCGGGGTGCAGGGGCTTGTAGAGGTAGGAGACGTATTCGTTGGATCGATCCACGGCCAGATAATACTGGAGCAGGTCGTTCGTCCCGATGCTGAAGAAATCCACTTCCCGGGCCAGCAGGTCGGAGATGGCGGCCGCCGCCGGAACTTCGATCATGATGCCGACGGGTACGCCGGGGTCGAACTTGTGGCCCTGGGACGTGAGCTCCTCCTGAGCTTCGCGAAACAGGACCCGGATCGCCCCGATCTCCTCCATTTCCGTGATCATCGGGATGATGATCCGGATATTCCTCCGGACCGAAGCCCGCAGGATCGCCCGGATTTGAATCCGGAACAATTCGCGGTTCCGGAGGGAAAACCGGATCGCCCGCAGGCCCAGGGCCGGGTTCGGTTCGGCTTCGATCTTCAACTGGGGCAGGGACTTCTCGCCGCCGATGTCGATCGTCCGGATATAGACCGGCCGCGGGAAGACTTCCCGGGCCAGGCGGTCGTAAATCTCGAAATGCTCCTCCTCCGTGGGCAGGGTCGAACGCTGCAGATAGATGAATTCCGAGCGAAAGAGCCCCACGCCCTCGGCGCCGTAGGACAGCGCGTGCCCGATTTCCTCGGGAAGCTCGATGTTGGCCATCGGCGCGAACCGCACGCCGTCGAGCGTGACCGAGGCCCAGGTCGCGACCCGGCGGAGTTCCATCCGGTAGGCTTCGTACTTGACTTTCTTGCTTTGAAACTCTTTCCGGACCATCAACGGCGGGTTGATGATGACCTCGCCGTCCGTTCCGTCGACGATCAACTGGTCGCCAACGTTCACGCGCTGGGTGACGTCGTGAAGACCGACGACCGTCGGAATGTCCAGGGAACGGGCCAGGATGGCGGCATGGGAGGTCGGGCCTCCCATGTCCAAGGCAACGGCCAGCACGCCGCCCTGGCTGAGGCGCATGGCCGCTTCCGAGGGCAGAAGCTCGTGGGCGACGAGGATTTTTCCCCGGAGGTCCTCGGGCACGCCCTTGTTCACGCCCGCGTCCAGGTTGCGATGGATGCGGGTCAGGACGTCGGTCACGTCCGCCTGTCGCTGCTTGATGTAATCGTCCGCAATGGACGCGAACAGGCGCCGGTAATGCTCGTGGACCTCGGAAAGAGCGGATTCCGTCCGGACATTCTCCTCCCGGATCAGGCGTTCGAGTCCGGCGGTAAGCGACGGGTCTTCGAGAATCAGCAGGTGGGCATCGAAAATGAAGGCGTGCTCCTCGCCGACCATCGTCCGGACCTGGTCCTTGATGGCCGTGATTTCCTCACGCGTCCGCAGGAGGGCCGCGCCCAGACGCTCGATCTCCTTGGGCACACGGTGAGGGGGAATATAGTCTTTCCGCGTGGTGAAAATGATCCGTTCGGCCAGGACGACTTCGCCCAGGACGATCCCCGGGGAAACGCCGATGCCGCGCAGGCGAAGATAATCCATAAACGGTTCTCCGGCTACTCCTTCTCGCTGAACCGGCTGTCGATCAGCTCGACGATGGCCCTCAGAGCCGCCGCCTCGTCCTCCCCGTTCAGGCGCAGGGTGATCTCCGATCCCTGGGTTGCGGCCAGCGTCAGAATGCCGAGAATGCTCTTGCCGTCCACGTCGCTTCCGTCCTTTTCGATCCGGACGTCGGCCACGAAACGATTGGCCAAATTGACGAACTTGACCGCCGCCCGGGCGTGCAGTCCGAGGCGGTTTTTGATCCGGACGACATGCTCGATCATCTCAGGACTTTTTCCCGTCCAGGATGGCGCTGGCCAGATGGATGTTCTTCCGACCCTGTTCGATCACCTTCTTGGCCACATCGCGCAACGAGGTCCCGCGCTGGAGCGAGATGAACTTGATCAACATCGGCAGATTGGCCCCGGTGATGATTTCGACGCCCCCGGCCTTTTGAAAGGTGAAGCCGAGATTGGAAGGGGTTCCTCCGAACATGTCGGTGAAAATAACGACGCCGCTCTTCTGATCGACACGCTTGAGGCTGGCCGCGATTTTTTTCTTGGATTCCTCGATATCGTCGTACCAGCCGATGGAGATCGCCTCGATATTCGCCGTCTCCCCGAGAATGATCGTCAACACATTGAGGAGTTCTTCCCCCAATTTCCCGTGCATGACGATGAGGCCGCCGATCATTTGGATATGTCCCGATGGAAGATCTTTATATCATATTTCCGGCCGCGAAGGACATCCCCAAGGGCGCCGGCGACGACGACGGAACGATGGCGTCCGCCGGTGCATCCGACACCGACGACGAGCTGGCTCTTGCCTTCGGCTTCGAACCGCGGGAGAAGGAAATTCATGAACCGGGCGAGTTCGGCCAAAAACGCCTTGGTTTCGGGCCGGCGCAGGACGAAATCCCGCACCCGGGGATGCGTGCCCGGTTTCTCGCGGAGGTCGTCGTCGTAGAACGGATTGGGCAGGAACCGCGCGTCGAACACCAGGTCGGCGTCCAGCGGAATGCCGTGCTTGTAGCCGAAACTCACGATCCGGATCTGAAGCGGCCGGTGATCGGTCCGGAGAAACCGCCGGGCCAGGACGTCGCGGAGATGGGCGGTGGTCATCTCCGAAGTGTTGATGACCTCGTCGGCCAGTTCATTGATGGGCGCGAGGCGTTTGCGCTCCAGCCGGACGGCGTCCGGGACGGACCGGCCGCGGGCTAAAGGATGCGGGCGCCGGCTTTCGCTGAAGCGGTGGACGATCGCCTCGTCGGAGGCGTCGAAAAAGAGAAGGCGGGCGCCCGGGATCTTCCGGATGTTCGCCCACTCTTTGGGAAAATCGGTCAGGAACCCGGGCTCGCGCATATCCATGACGAGGGCCACCCGGTCGAGGACATCCGTCTTCCGCCGCCTAAGGTCAACGAGCGAAGGGATGAGCTTGGCCGGCAGGTTGTCGACGCAGAAAAATCCCAGGTCTTCCAGGAACCGGCTGGCGACGGTTTTTCCCGAACCGGAGAGGCCGGTGATGATCAGAAAACCGTCGTTTCGCCGGGTCATGGTTTTCGGCCTTCCCCCAGGGCTAAAACCCGGTCCAAACGCCGGATCAGTTGTTCCGGAGCCCGACGGCCGCGTTTTTGAAGGAGATGGGACGCGCAGGCCACCTCGATCAGGGTGGCGATGTTCCGACCCGGGGCGACGGGGATGTTGAGTTGAGGAATGCGGGTTCCGAGGATAATATGGTCCTCGGGAAAGCGCAGGCCCAACCGGTCATATTCCTTTTTCCGGCTCCATTTTTTCAGTCGAATGACCAGATCGATCGACGATTCCCGGAGAATCGATTTCAAGCCGAAAATATAACGGATATTGATGATACCCAGGCCGCGAAGTTCCATGAAATAGCGGCTCAACCTCGGCGCCCGGCCGATGATCCGTCCGCCGGCCAGCCGGCGGACTTCGACCACGTCGTCCGAGATGAACCGGTGGCCGCGGGCGATGAGTTCAATCGCGCTTTCGCTTTTTCCAACGCCGCTGTCCCCGATGATCAACACGCCCAAGCCGAACATCCGGAGAAGCCCCCCCGAAACGACGGCCGGGACGACGGACAAGTCGGAGGTCATTCCGGCCGGACCAGTCCGTAACTGCCGTTTTTCCGGCGAAAGAGGACCGCCCACCGGTCCTCCTCCTCTTCCGAGCGGAACATCAGGACTTCCTTTTTGCGGAGATTGAATTCCACGAGCGCGTCCCCGATGGACAGGGGTTTGGCCGTGTAATAATCAACCCGGACGACGCGCGGCGGAAGATCGGGAGGTTCCTCGGCGGGGCCCGCCGCCCGGTATTCGCGCCCCACACGCCTTTTTTTCTCGCGGAATTTTTCGCGCTCTTTCTTCAGTTTCTTTTCGAGAACGTCGAAGGCTTCGTTCATCGCCGCAGCCAGGTCGTGCCCGTCCTCGGCGATGAGGACCTGGCCGCGTTTCCCGCGGACCTGGATCTCGGCCCGTTGCCGGTTTTTCTCGGCCGTCAGGATGACGTCCACCTCGGTGGAAGGGTCCAAAAACGGGACCAAACCGGCCAGGCGTTTATCCGCGTAGGCCTTGAGATCGGGAGAAAGCGTCACGTGCCGGGCCGTATAATGGAAGTTCATCGGGACTCCTCCATCAGGAATTTTCGCTTGCGGATATGGGAGGGAAGAATATCCAGCTGCTGGCGGTACTTGGCCACGGTCCGGCGGGCGATGGGGAAATTTTCCCGCGTCAGAATTTCCTCGATTTCCATGTCGCTTAAAGGGTTGGCCTTGTCCTCGGCCTCGACGAGACGGCGGAGCCGGTCCTTGACCCGGAGCGAGGAGATCTCCTCCCCGAATCCGCCGTGGAGCGATTTATGGAAAAAGTATTTCAGCGAATAGGTGCCGCGCGGCGTGATCATGTATTTGTTGGCGACGACGCGGCCGACCGTGGATTCATGGACACCGACCTCCTGAGCGATCTCCATGAGCGTCAACGGCTGTAGGGCTTCGAGCCCTTTCTCGAAGAAATCCTTCTGCCGCTCGACAATCGCCCGGGCGACCTTGTAAATCGTCTGGTCGCGTTGATCCAAGCTCCGCAGGAACCAGAGGGCTTTTTTCATCTTGTCCTTGAGATACCGGTAGGCCTCCGGGTTTTCCTGGTAGGCGCGGGCCAAGAGCCGGCGGTAATAAGCGTTGATGCGAAGCCGGGGAAGGCCTTCGTCGTTGAGGACGACCTTGATTTCCGTGCCCTCTTTGAAAACCATGATGTCCGGGAGGACGAAGTTCGTCCGGTCTTCGCTGTACTTGCGGCCGGGCGCCGGGTCCAGCCGCTTGATGATTTCGAGATGGTATTTGATCTCGGCGAAAGGAAGTCCGAGAAGCTTGGAGATCTGGGTGAAATCGGACTTCTCCAGCAGGGGAAGATACCCGGAAATGATCGCCCGGGCGGCCTCATCCTTGATTTGAAGATTGTCCATTTGGGCCAGCAGGCATTCCTTCAAGTCCAGGCTGCCGCACCCCACGGGGTCGAACTGGATGATCTTATCCTGGACGCCCCGGACCCGCTCAATCGGGGTGCCGACACTGAGCCCGATCTCTTCCAGGGACGACGTCAGATAGCCGTCGTCGTTGATGTTGCCGATGATTCGTTCCGCGATCTCCCGGTCAAGGGGATCGAAAAACGTCAGGTTGGCCTGCCAGTTCAAATGGTCCCAGAGCGAGGCACGCTGGGAGACCGTATTTTCGATATTCGGGACTTCGGGCCGTTCGGATGAAGCGGCCCGGAATCCGTCGTCGATGTATTCCTGAAAATAGGATTCGAATTCCCGGTCCTCGGCGAGCGCGGCGGCTTCGTCGACGGGCGCGTCCGGCGGCGTTTCCTCGGCGGTTCCGGACGCCGCCGGCGGTTCCTCAACGCCCTTGACTTCGGGGCTCTCCTCCTCGAGTTCCAGGAGAGGATTGGCCGATAATTCCTCGTCGATGACCTCGATCAATTCCAGGTTGGTGAGGGGCAAAAGCTTGATCGCCTGCTGCAGGGCGGGGGCGAGAATCAGCTTCTGAACCTGGCGTTGGTCGAGTCGTTGTTTCAAAGTCATGGCAGCCTGATTCCCATGATCCGCCTAAGCGCGAAAATCCTCGCCGAGATAGCGTCGCCGCACTTCGGGGGAAGCGACCACCGCCTCCGGAGGGCCCTCTTCGACGATCCGGCCCCTATCGATGATCGCCGCCCGGTCAACGATGCGGAGGGTGTCCCGGACGTTATGATCGGTGATGAGAACGCCCAACCCGTCGTCTTTCATCGTCCGAACGATCCGCTGTAAATCCTGGATGGCGATCGGGTCGATCCCCGTGAACGGCTCGTCGAGCAGGATGTACTCCGGAAAGGTCATCATCGCCCGGGCGATCTCAAGCCTCCGGCGCTCTCCTCCGGACAACGTATACGCCTTGGCCCGGGTCAGGGAGGATAGGCCGTATTCCCGGAGCTTCTCTTTCGCGGCTTGGCGCCGCCGGACCGACGGCCTCCCGATCGCCAGGAGATTGTCCTCGACGGTCAACCGCCGGAACGAGGACGGGTCCTGGGGAAGAAGACAAATCCCCTTCCGGGCGCGCAGGTACATCGGATCGTCCGTAATCTCCGCATCGTTCAGGAAAATCCGGCCCGCGTCCCGCGTGATGAGCCCGAGAATCATGGAGAACGTCGTGGTTTTTCCGGCCCCGTTCGGGCCCAAAAGGCCGACGATCTCGCCCCGCCGGATCTCGAGTGAGACGTCGTCGACGACCTTATTCCCCCCGTAGGATTTGGATAAATGAGAAGCTTTCAGCGACGATTTCATCGCTCACGACTTGATGATGGTGGTCGATCGTTCAGTGTCCTTGTTTTCAATCAAAATCTTACCATCGTCCCGATGGAATGTCAATTTTCCGTCCTTGTGGACGACCCCTTTCGTATTGTCCTCCAGAACGGTGTTGCCCGTTAAAACGATCACATTCTCGGCCAGATCGTAGTCGGCCCGGTCACCCTGGGCATTATTCGGCCCCTGAATGATGATGACGCGTTGTTGATCGGCGAGAATTCGGCGGTATTTCTCCTTCCCCTCGCCGGGTTCGAGCATCAGACGGCCGGCTTTCATGACCATTTCGCCGATGGCCAAAGAACAGGAGCCCTGGAAGATGACGCTCCCTTTTTTAGATGTCCGGTCCAAACGATCGCCGGTGATTTCGACGCGTTGGTCCTCGTCTTTTTCCTTCGGACGCTGAAAAAACACCGATCGCACGGCCCCCAAAACAGACAGATCCCCGGTTTCCTCGAAGATCGTCACGTCGTCGCCTTCCAGGGATTCGCGCCCCTGCCAGAGACGCGCCCGGCCGCCCAGGCGGAACCGGCGCGGACCGGCTTCGTAATGGGTAAATCCGGCGGTCATGAACATCGGCCGGCCGGCGTCGAACAAGGCGGCGTCCCGGACTTCCCCGGATTGCGGAAAAGAGACGATTTTGACGCCGCCGCGCGCGTCGAAATTGTCGTTTTTAAGATTGATGAGCATCGATTCGGCCGTCATTTCCCGCCCCCCGGATATAGTCCGAGCGGGAGCGGCGCCGTTTCCGCCCGCGAGCAGGATCCCATCCTGGCTGTTGAAATTGAAGTTCGGCGCCTCCACCAACCGCATTCGGCCCTCCGCTTCGCCCCGGATCCGGGCCCGCCCTTGCAAACCGAAATTCTGAAGTTCCCAGCCCTCGTTGTATAAGAACAACATTTCGCCGGCCTCGAGCGTCGTCTGCCCGCCGGCATCATCGAAGATTTCGATTCGTCCCCCGTCGCGAAGGGAGGCGTAGTGAGGCCCATTTTCATTGCCGTAAGGAACAAACGTGACCGTACCGGCCTCTATATGTTGACGCCCGCCCTGGAAAAAGATCAACCCTTCATCCGAAGAAGGGACGGCTGCGGGGTTCGGCCGTTTGGCCTTCAAACCGGCCGAACGATCGCCCGGCTGCTCGTCAACGTCGATAACCACGCCGCCCTGAAATTCAAAAAACCGGAAACCGGGCCTGTCTGTGAACTCGGCGAAGAACATGTCTCGGGAGCGGCCGCGGCTCCGCCCATGGACCATTTTCACGTCGCCGCGGATATCGCCCGTCCGGAATTCCCGCGCATATTTCATCGATTTGCCGGTGATGATCACCGGAATCGGGTCGCTGTCCCACGGGGTTGCGACAATCTTGATCCCGTCCTCCAGAAAAAGTTGTTCGTCGGACAGATTGTAACTCGCCCGGCGGCAATCTCCGCTAAAACGCTTGCTTTCGAAGATCGCCGGAACATTTGTGGTGATGACCTCGCCGCCTTTTTGATATACGAAGGACGATCCTTTCACGGTGAGATCGTCCAGGTGGATTTCCACTTCTCCCTGAAAAACAAGGCGGGTCCAGTCGGCGTTGTAGAGCACCTCGGTCGCCGCGGCCCCGAACTTCAACCGGCCGTCCCGGCCGCGGCTTTCGATGCGGACCCGGCCGTCCGGCCCGTCGTTCGTTCCCGTTAAATGATAGATCCCGTCCGGGTCCGAATAATTGCGGGCGGCGCGGACGTCCAAAATGGTTTTTCCGCCCGTGTCCTTCACGAAATGGATGTCATCCTTGACGTCCACTTTCTGCTTGGTGAGCAGCTTTGCCTCGGGCCGAACCGCCGCCGGCCGGTCGGTTCCGCGGCTCAAAAAAACGACCACGGCGCCGAGGAGGATGACCAGGAAGCCGATCAGGAAAACGCGGACGGCCGTTTTCGCCCGGAGCTTGGATCGTGAATTTCGCATAGCCGCGTTCATCCCGCCCTCAGGTCTTCGAGCCCGAGATACAGACGGTCCTCGCCGAGATATCTGGACGTCTGGAACGTATAAACGCAATCGACCCGGCCGCCCGCGGCAAACCGCTCGGCCCACTCGCCGCGGTCCCAGCCGATGGCCTCGAACGTCCGGCCGTCCTTCCGCAGCACGAATTTGGCGTGACGATCCTTGAGTTTCCGCGGTCCGGCCGCGACGACGGCGCCCTCCGTTAAGAAAACGGGCCGCGGGTTTCCGACGCCGTAGGGCTCGAGAAGCGAAAGGCCGCGCCACAAGGCTGCGCCGAAGTCTGAGAAATCCAGCCGGGCGTCGATCGAAATCGACGGCCGGAGGTCGTCGAAGGAAAGGCGGGCGTCGGCGCCGCGATTCATCGCCGCCTTGAAGGCCGGGAGGGATTCCCGGCGGAGCGTGCACCCGACGGCCTGCCGGTGGCCGCCGTAACTCAGGAAAAGAGGCCGGGCCTCCTCGAGACACTCGATCAGGGAAAATCCGGAAATCGACCGTCCCGAACCATAGGCGATCCCGTTATCGTAGGAAAAAAGGACAACGGGCCGGGAAAACATTTCTTTCAAACGGGAAGCGACGATGCCGATGATTCCCCGGTGCCACTTCTCATCGCCGAGAATCAGAACCTTGTAAGATTGGTCCAGCCCCTCCGACCGGATGCGTTCTTCGGCCTCGGAAAAAATGGAATTCTCCGCCGCCTGGCGCCGGCGGTTGAGGACGTCCAATTCCCCGGCCAAGGCGGCCGTTTCCGCGGCGGAGTCCGAAAAAAAGAGGCGGAGGGCGAGGTCGGTCCGACCCATCCGCCCGGCGGCGTTGATCCTCGGGCCGAGACGAAAACCTATGTCGCCGACGGAAATCGGGCGGCCGGCGAGGCCGCAGGTTTCCATCAGGCTCCGGAGCCCGGGGTTAGCCACCTTCCCGAGTTCCGCCAGGCCCCGGCGGACAAGGATACGGTTCTCGCCGCGAAGCTCAACGATGTCGGCAACCGTCCCGATGGCGACGAGTTTGAGATAATGGGGAAGGCCCGACGTCCGGCCGGCTTTTTGGAAGAGCGCCTGGATCAATTTGAAGACCACCCCGACGCCGGCCAGGTTCCGGTCAGGGTAGTTCGCCCCGGGCAGGGCCGGGTCGAGAAGAGCCAGCGCGTCGGGGAGTTCCGTTCCCGGGAGATGATGGTCGGTGATGATCACGTCAACTCCGGCGGCCTTGGCGGCCCGGACGAAGCCGACGGACTTGACGCCGCAATCGACGCTGACGACCAGCTTGGCGCCGCGTTCGGTCACGACATCCACGTGGTTGTCCTTGATCCCGTATCCGTCCTTGAGCCTCTCCGGGATGAAATAATCGACCTTTCCCCCGAGTGAAGTCAGCGCTTTATGAAGCATCACCGTCGAAAGCACGCCGTCCACATCATAATCACCGAAGATCAGAATCGGCTCGCCGCCGCCGATCGCTTTCATGATCCGGTCGACGGCCGCGTCCATGCCGGAGAGAAGGAACGGGTCGGGAATATCCTTCAGGTCGCCCTCAAGGAAAAACCGGGCGCTTTCGACGTCAGCCAGCCCGCGATTGGCCATGATCTGCCCGACGACCGGGGGAAGTCCGAACGCGGCGGCCAAGTCCGAAGCCGAGGCCGCCGGTGGGGCGATATTCCAAATCATCTCACTCATTTCGCCCGTACTTTAACACATCATTCGGCCCTCCTCAAAATGAAAGGCGCTCCGGTTCGTTGACTTGGCCCTGGACGGAATCTATAATCCTTTCATCATGTTAGGACGATTACGGGAAACCTTAGCCAAAACCCGCCAAACCTTGAAGGCGCATTTCGGAGAGGTTCTCGGTTCGGGCCGGCCGCGCGAAGAAATTCTCGAAGCTCTGTCGGAATCCTTGATCCTGGCAGACGCGGGGGTGGCCGTCGCCGAAAAAATCACCGAAGCCGTCCGTACCCGGACGAAAAAGAGCGACGACGGGAAAACCCTGGA
>JAPKZG010000104.1 GCA_026393895.1 Candidatus Aminicenantota bacterium | reverse complement strand
TTTGTCGCAGCGGCCTTCTGCTCCTCGGTCTTCTTCGCTTCTGCGGCTAACTGCTTCGTCTCTGCCGCGACTTCCGCAGCCTCCTCCTGCGTGAGAACGCCTTTCTTCTGGAGGATCTGGACGTAGCTGGAAATTCCGGTGAGCGGCGTATTGATTTCGTGAGCGACGCCGGCGGACAACAGCCCGATGGAAGCCAGCTTTTCCGAGGTCAACAGCTGCTGCTGGAGACGGATTTTATCGGTGATGTCTTCGAAGACGATGATCGTCCCGTAGGAATGATGGAGATTATCCAGGAGCGGGGTTTTGGCAATGTCGAAAATCCGCATTTCGCCCGAAGGGCGGCCGATCGGGAATTCTCCGACGAGATGGAATTCCGATTGGGTGTCGGGAGGAAAGATCGCCTCGAAAGCCTTCGGGCCGATGACCTCGCTCAGCCGTTCTCCCAGGACGTCCTCCCGTTTCCGGCTGAACGTCGCTTCGCAGATGCGATTCCATCCGATGATGCGGCCGTTCTGGTCCAGGACGGCGACGCCGACCGTCAGGCTCTCGATGATGTTCTCGTTGTAATCCTTCAGCCGTTCGAGTTCGTTGGCACGGAGGCCGGCCTGGTTATAAAGATAGGCGTTTTCCACGGCCAGGGCGACGGGGGAGGAAATCGTCGTGAGAAGCTCCCAGTCCTCGCTCGTCAGGAAGGTGGCGTCGAGTTTGCGGCCCATCGCCAGGCAGCCGACCATTTTGTTCTCGCCCTTAAGGGCCAGGAAGTGCTCGAACCCGGACGCCCGAAGCCCCTCAAGCTGGGCTTGAAGCTTGATGTCCTCGGGCACGGAATAAAGCGACAGGGCGTCGTTTTCCACGAGGCTTTCGTAAACTTTGGGATCGAAGACCAGGCGCCCCGAGGGAAGGGCCCCGACATCGCCGCGCGCGCTGAAAACCGAAAAGACGTTACCGCCCGTCTCGATGGGAAGAAGAAGGGCGATCGAACGCAGGGACAGGGCGTTGGAGATCAATTCGAGAAGACGGCGGGAGAGCACTTCGAGGTTGCGCTCCCGGCTCAATTCCTGGGAAATGGACAACAAGGTTTTCCGGTATTGATAACTCCGGCGGTAGAACACGCGGTCGAAAAGGGATTGGATCAGGGTTCGAAGCGGGGTGAACAACGTCGCGCCCAGGATGAAAGCCAACACGCCGAGCAGAAGGGCGTTGATTTTGTTCTCCGAGAAAATTTTCGTCTGCGAGGAGACGGCGAGGTAAATCAGGGCCAGGACAAAATAGGAAATCACCAGGGATGCAATCTTCTTGATGATGACTTCGAGGTCCATCAGTTTGTAGCGGGAGATCGAATAGGAGAACGACAAGGGAATGAGCGCCTGGAGAAGGATGGTGAGTTCGGCCGCGGTGCTCGGCGCGGTCCCCGCGACGAAGGGGAGGACGTACAGGAAGGTGAACGGAACGACGCCGAATCCCAGGCCGTAAACGATCCATTTGAGTTGCTTGCGGATGATGAAACTCGGGTGGCGGAATGTGCCGAGGACAATCATCGCCAGCGCTCCCAGGGTATAGACGGCGAAATGGGCGAGGTCCACTTTTTCCAGGGTCGAATAGATTCCGATAATCCGGGATTCGTCGAGCCCCTTGAAGATCGGGAGGAAAAGAACGATCCGGGCGAGAAGCAGAAGAGCTCCGGGAATATAAAGAAGAAGCGCCGTTGAAGGCCGCTCCCTCAGCCGTTTCGTCCTTTGGGGGAAAATCAGGAAATAATGGACGAGCAACGGGGGGAAAATCAGGAAGGCGAGTTTATCCAATCCATAAAACAGGCTGTCGAAGAAGTCGAGTTCTCCGGTGAAAGAGAAGACATAAAACATGTAGAGGAACATCGACAGGAGGTAATAATGGATATTGGCGCCCCGCATCGGCCGCGCGGTTTTAAGGAAAACGATGAGGGCGATGATAATCGTCATCAGGCCGATGAGAGCCAGATAAAAATATATAAAGTTGGGGCCCTTTGCGTCGGGGAAGAACGTTCCGGTGAAGGTAATGACGTCGCCCTCACGGTATATCTCATAGGTGATCTTCTGCCCTTGTTTCCAAACCTGCCAGAGATTCTTTTGAAGGTCGATTTTATTCTTAACCGGGATGCTGCCGGTTGCGAGATTATGCTTGACGGAGTAAAGGACGTCGCCTTTCTTTAAATTAAAACGATAGGCCTGGCCGTTCTTATCGACCTTGATGGCGGTCAGCTTGTTTTGCTTCATTTCCCAGACGACGCCGTCCGACGGCGTTTTCCAGGTGATTTGTCGATAGACATTGAGTCCGCCCAAGATAAGAAGGATTGCGAGGATAATGAAAAGCCAATTTGCCCGGTTTTTCATGATTCAATCCAAAAAAATGAATCCCACAGGTTGGATTCAAAGGCGGAACCGTTTTCCATCTTCATCGGATCAGTCCAGGATATGACGGCCTGCAGATCGAGCAACCCAGGCGATTGTCGGCTGGCGCAGCAGCCGCTGGAGCGATTTGTCCACGTTGACGCCGAGGGGTTTCGTATTCTGGGACAACAACGACCTCATATAATCGGTGGCCGAACGTTTGGCCGGGTCCGTCTCCTGAAGGGTCGAATTCTCCGGCGGCGTTTGCTGTCCGAGGCCAAGGGCGGCGGCCAGGAGAAAAGGAGGAAGAATCATCCTCGCTGAGACCCGTTTTTTCTTCATATCATAATATTTAATACCCCCGAGCGGTCGGAAGTCAAATATGCGAATCGCGCCATCTAAAATCTTACCCTGGCTGTACAGGGAAGCTTGGATTTTTCTACTCTCTCCTCTTTACCAGAGGAGGCATATGGATGGATCTTCACAGCCGGAGGGAACGATTTTAGGAAAAGTGGGGACAGGTCTTTAGCCCTGTCCCCGTTTTTGGGAACGGCTTTTGGTATTTCGTCGTTTATCTCACCTGCATTATTCACGGGTTGAGATGGCCGTAGATGCGAGGCGCGGAGGGTGAAGCTGTGCTAGTCGCACTGCGAACCCTTCGCAACGAAGCAGATGCGGCCATATCGACTCGCCCCGAAGGGTAAAAACTCATGTTTTTATATCTTATTGAAAATATTGGAAATATTAGAATCACAAGAATTTTTATGAATAATGCAGGTTCAATGAATCTGAAAGATTTATGCTTGTCTTGACGGTTTTTACCAGGGGAATGAGTTTATCGCGGCCGAGGTTCGAAAAATTGACATGGTAGAGGGTTTGCCCTAATCTAATAAGCAGTTTTTCTTCCGGCGAGGAAAAACGGTGGGAATGGATACCTCATGTCTTCTTATATCTGCCGGATTGCCGACGAAGCGGGGACGGTCCTCAACCGGACCTTTCCGGCCGCATCTTCCGAGGATTGCCGCCGGCATTTCGAATCCGAGGGATTCTGCGTTCTTTCTGTCCGCCGCGATTGGCGAAAATTGCCTCTGGCCGCCCCGGGTTCCGAAAAAAAGATTAAAACCCGGGATTTTATTACGTTCAACCAGGAGTTCACGGCCATGATTCGGGCCGGATTTCCGGTCCTTCGTTGCCTGGAAGCGATCGGCAACCGGACGAAGAATCCGGCCTTGAAAAACGTCCTGGGCCGCGTCGAAGAAGACATCCGCCACGGCAAAGCGTTGTCGGAGGCGTTTGTTCCGTTTGAAGACCGATTTTCTAAAGTCTATACCGCCGCCCTGATGGCCGGAGAAATAAGCGGGACCCTGCCCGACACAATCAGCCAATACGTGTCCTATGCCAAGACCGTCGACCGGACGCGCCGCCGGGTCAAGTCGGCGATGACGTATCCCATCCTGATTGTCTGCTTTTCTCTGGTCTTGCTGATCCTCTTGTTGAATTTTGTCTTGCCCAATTTCTCGACGTTTTATGCCGATTTTGAAGCCCAACTCCCATATCTGACTTCACAACTCATTAATTTTTCGCTGTTTGTGCGCCGCAATGCCTTCATCTGGCCGCTGCTTGCCGTCGTTCTGATCTTGTTTGTGTGGCGGACGAAACGAAGCCCGGAAATGATGCGGAGATGGGACAAGATGAAACTCCGGGTACCGATAGCCCGCCCTCTGATCATTGAATCGGCCGTGTCGTCGTTTTCCCGGACCTTGAGCCTCCTTTTAGGGGCCGGAGCTTCACTCGTCGAGGCCGTCGGGCTGGCTTCCCGCGCTATCCCGAACAAGCATCTGGCCGGCCTGATGGAATCCGTGCCTGTCGGGATCCGCAACGGCGAGTCCTTGTCTGAAACGATCGGGAAAATCGACTTTTTCCCGCCGATGGCCTTGGACCTGATCCGTATCGGGGAATCCTCGGCCAACCTGAGCGGGATGCTTCGTGAATTGGCGGACGTCACCGAGGAACAAATCCAGCAGAAACTCGACACGATCGTTTCGCTCATCGAACCCATCGTCATCATTTTTACGGGAATCATGGTCGCAGGGATGCTGCTGGCCGTCTATCTTCCCATTTTCCGCATTATCCAGGTGGCTCGATAAAAATGAATTCTTCACCTTCCCGCAACCCGGCTTCTTCGAACGAGATCGACACCCGCGCGTTGGCCGACCGATACGGCGTTCCCTTTACCGATCTGATTGATGTTCCGGTCGATCGGGATCTTGTCCAGTCGTTTCCTCCGGAATTTCTCTACCGGTCCAATTTTATTCCCCTTTCCGCCGATGGGGGAACGATCCGCATCGCCATCGCCGATCCGTCCGACCTGGAAACAATCGACGCCATTCAAACGCTGTCCGGCAAGAAGGTTTCGGTCCTGGCCGCTCCGCAACGGGCCGTCCAGGAGGCCCTTCGCAAGAGCGAGACCGCCCTTCAGGTCCTTAAGGGAGCCACGGAAGGATTCATCCAACAGGTTGTGGAAAAGGATGGCGGGGAGGAAGAAGAGGTCATTTCCCTGGAAAAACTGGCCGACCAGGACGGTTCGATCATCAAGTTGGTCAACACGATCATTTTCACAGCAGTCCAGAAACGGGCTTCCGACATTCATATCGAATCCAAGGACAACAACGTTCACGTCAAGTACCGCCTCGACGGCGTCCTCAGCCAAGCCATGGACCCGATCGACAAGAAATTCCAGGCGCCGATCATTTCCCGGATCAAGGTCATGTCCGACCTGGACATCGCCGAACGCCGCGTTCCCCAGGACGGCCGTTTTCGGTTGAAAATCAAGGACAAGACCATCGACTTCCGCGTTTCGATCATGCCCTCGATCTATGGCGAGTATGCGGCGCTTACCGAAATCCGCTCTCCCGAGGATAAGATCATTACCATTGAAGACCCGGTCGAGTACCAGGTCGACGGCATCACCCAAATTCCCGTCAACGAAAAGAAAGGGCTGACGTTTGCCCGGGGTTTGCGTTCGATTCTCCGCCATGACCCGGATAAAATCATGGTCGGCGAAATCCGCGATCCGGAAACCGCCCAGATCGCCATCCAATCCGCCCTGACCGGGCATCTTGTCTTCACCACGGTCCACGCCAACAACGTTATCGACGTCATCGGCCGTTTCATCCACATGCAGGTCGATCCGTACAGCTTCGTTTCCGCCCTGAACTGCATCCTGGCCCAGCGTCTGGTCCGGCTCCTCTGCCCGAAATGCAAGACCGCCGTCCGTTACGCCGACGAGCAACTGCGGGAATCGGGCCTCGACCCGGCGCTTTACCGGAACCACGACTTTTATGAAGCGGCCGGGTGCGCGGATTGCGGGTTCACCGGCTACCATGGAAGAACGGCCATCGCCGAGGTCCTCGACCTCTCGGACGCAATCCGGGAGATGATCCTGATCCGGAAGCCTCTTTCCGAGGTCCGGAAGACGGCCAAGGCCGAAGGAATGACTTCGCTCCGGGACGTCGGCGCCGGGAAAGTCCTGGATGGTTTGACCAGTCTCAAGGAATTGAATAAAGTCACGTTCGTGGAATAAGGAATGATGCCTCTCTTCGATTCGTGGATCCGGCATTTGACGGCCCCGGCCGTTCCCGCGGCCGCGTTCCAGGTCGCTCGGGGTTACCTCGGCGGCCTGCGATGCGCCCGCAAGACCGGATCGGTGAAAAGCTCGGTCGTCCGGAGTCTTCCGCCCGGCCTGGTCGAGCCGTCCTTCGACAAACCGAATCTCGTCCAGCCGGACGCGTTCCACTCCCTTTTGAAGGACGCCGTCCGACGACTCGGGACCCCGGAGGGGCCGGTCGCGCTGTTCCTTCCGGAAATGTCCGTGAAAACCGTCTTTCTGGCCTTCGAGACGCTGCCGAAGGCGCCGGCCGAATGCGAAAAAATCGTCCGCTGGCGGCTGGGCCGGACGTTGCCGTTGCCTCCAATCGAAACGAAGCTTTCGTTCGCGGTCCACCGGACCAACGGCCGGGCCAGGGTGTTTTGCGTGCTCGCGGCTGAAAGTGTCGTCCGGGAATACGAGCAGGCCTTCGCCAAGGCCGGGTTGAACGTCCGAATGGTCGGCCTCCCGACCCCTGCTCTTCTCGGTTGTCTTCCGAAAAACGCGGTAACGAATCATTTGATCGTCAACGTCGAGGACGACTATTTTGCGGCGCTGGCGGTCCTGGACGGCGGGCCGGCCTTGTTTCGGGTGAAACCGCTGACCCCGGGAGCGTCCTGGGCCGAAGCGGCCGGGGAGACCGCCGCCACGATTCGTTTTTTCGAGGACCGGGAGAAAAAAGCGGTCGAAACCGTCTGGCTGCGACCGGCGGCGGAAGACGCCGAATCTGGCGCGGTCCTCCTTCAAAAACGCGTCTCATGTCCCGTCCGGATTCTTCCCGGAGAAGCGCCGACGGGCATTCCTCCCGCGGATAAAATCCGCCTGGCTCCGCTTTTGGGACAACTCGCATGAACGGGGGCCTTCGTCTGCCGATCAACCTGGCCACGCGGCCTTTGAAGAACCGGCGCCTCTTTCGAACGGCCGTTGGAGTTCTCGTCGTTCTCTTTATCCTCCTCGGCGGGGGAGCTGGCGCCCTCCTGCTCCGTTCCTCCGCCCGGCGGCAGGCCGACGACAAAGCCGCGGCCGACCTTGAACTCCGCATTCAGGCGGCCGGCAAGGAACGGGCGGAAAAAACCGGGCAAAGCGAGGCGATGAAAAAAAGGAACACCGACCTCGTTTCCGAAGTCAACGGCGTCATCGCCCGCAAGAATTTTTCCTGGGTGGATTTCTTCTCCCGCCTGGAGCAGGCGCTGCCGCCGAATTGCTCGATCGCGGCGGTCAATCCGCTTCTGCTTTCCGGAACGAGCCTTCACATCGCCATGAAAGTCATTACCCCCGATTTGTCCGAACTGCTGGCCCTGATTGAAAACCTCACGGCCCTGAAATTTAAGGACGTGACCATGCGCAACGAGTTGACGGGCGGCGGTCGTCTCATCAGCGAGATTGGATTCGTTTATGATGGATCTCATTGATCTTCTGGAAGAGCGGGAGCGGCGGACCGTTTCCGTCCTGGCCGCGGTCTGCGGCGCTCTGTTCATCATCCTCCTCATTTTCGGGATAAGAGCCCGGGTGGACGCCGGCCGGTCGGCGTTGCGACGGGCCGCGATCGAAGCGGATTGGAACGCGGCCGACCGGGTCCGGAAGACCGCCGATTCGGAATGGACCCGATGGACGCATGCCGAAGCCGACCTGGGAGAGCTCCGCCAAACCTGGTTTTATGACCAAAGCCTGGGAATTCAGGCGATGCGCTCGGACCTTCGCGAGGTTTTGGAAAAAGCGGGCGTGGCGGCCGCGGAGATCGCTTACGGCGAGGCCGAGGTGGTGAAAGGCCGTCTCCGGCGGGTCACGGTCGGCTTCAATTGGAGCGGATCGTATCCCGTTTTCCGCCATTTTTTGGAGACCCTCGAGGCGCATCCCCGGGCGCTTTTTATTTCCCAGATCGATTTTCGGAACGTCGGCGGTCCAGAGTACGTAGAAGCCGGTATCACGCTGGAAGGATATTCCCTCGATGAATAAAATCGTGCACCTGGGCGGGGTCGTCGCGGCGGCGCTTTGTCTCGGAGCCGGGCCAAACCCGGGGACGGATCAACTTCCGCCGCTCGTCCGCCGGGATCTCATTCGGACGGCGGTCCCGGTTTTTCCGAAGATCCTGCGCGATCCTTTTTCAACGATCTCCTTCGTTTCGGACTCCACGATCCCCCTGAAATCTCCGGAGATGGGCGGGCCTCCGGCGGACGAACCGCCTCCTCCGCTCCCCGCGACCGTCCGATACGTCGGTTTCATCAAATACGCGGCGCAGCAAACGCCCGTCGCCATCGTTCTGATCAACGGCCGGGCCTGGGCTGTTTCCGAGGGGGAATCCATCGGGAACGGCTGGTCCGCTCTTAAAATTACGGATAAGAGCATCGAATTGCGAAATCCCGAAGGGAACAATCTCGTGTTTATGTACGAAGGAGAACGCCCATGAAAAAAGCGACCGCGTTCGCGATCGTCCTGCTTCTGACCGCGGCGGCCTGCGCGACCCTCAGCCCCCTTTATCATCAGGGCGTTCGGGCGGAACTGGATAAAAAGTGGGACGAGGCGATCGCCTCCTACGAAAAGGCCGCCCTCCTGAATCCGAAGGAAGCTGTTTACCGGCTGGCCCTCGCCCAGGTCAAGGTCAAGGCCAGCATGTTCTACGTGGAGGAAGCCCGCCGCCTGATCACGGCCGGCGACAAGAATGGGGCCTCGGCCGCGTACGCCAAGGCCGTGGCCTTGAATCCCCGCGACTTCGGCCTGGCTTTCGAGGCCAAGCAGGCTCTTTCGCCCGAGGTCAAAAAAGAAAAGCCCATTTCGACGAAAATCGAATTTCCGATCAAACTCAAGGTCCGGGAAGGGACGCTCGACCTTCGCCTTTCGTCCGAAACGTCGCTTCGTGCGATCTTCCAATCGCTCGGCCGGGCCGGGGGGATCAACATCGTTTTCGACGAGACGTTCCGCGATGTCCCGTTTCAAACCGATTTCACCAACGTGACCTTCGAGCAGGCCCTGGGGACGATCTGCCAGGCGACGAAAAATTTCTTCCGGATCATTGACGAGCGGACGGTCCTCATCATCCCCGACCAACCGGCCAAGCGGCTCCAGTACGAAGTGAACTGCATCCGGACGTTTTACCTTTCCAACGCCAACGCTCAGGAGATGACCGCCTCCCTGACCAACATGCTCCGCGGAGCGGCCAAGATCCCCCTGATCTTTTTCGACAAGGACCTCAACAGCATCACGGTCCGGGACACGCCCCAGGTCGTCGAGCTGGCGGAGAAGCTCATCCGGATCTGGGACAAGCCCAAGGGCGAGGTTGTCATCGATATGGAACTCATGGAGGTCTCGCGGACCCGGCTCCGGCAATTGGGTATCTCCTTGCCATTTGGATCAGAAGATCATAACGCCATCGGCCTGCGGTACGGCGCGCCTGCGACGACGACGACAACAACAACGACGACGACGGAGACCTGGCAGAACCTCCCGAGCCTCGATTTTTCCAAGAGCGGGAACTATTACGCGCTCCTGCCGATGGCCACCCTCCAATTCCTCGAGACGGATTCGGACACCAAGATCGTCGCCCAGCCGCGGTTGCGGGGCGTGGCCGACGAGGAACTGCATCAGCTCGTCGGCGAGAAGATTCCCGTTCCCAAAACGACGTGGAATCCGATCGCCGCCGGCGGGTACAGCCAGCAACCCGTGACGTCCTACGATTATCAGGACGTCGGGATCGACGTGAAATTCACGCCGAGAGTCCATCTTGAGAAGGAAGTCACCCTGGCCATGGAACTCAAGGTGACGTCGCTCGGCGGCAAAGGCTACGCCGACCTGCCGATCATCAACACCCGGGAACTCAAGGGCGTGCTCCGGCTCCGGGACGGCGAAACGACCATGCTCGCCGGCCTCCTGCGCGACTCGGAACGGAAATCCCTGTCGGGCATTCCCTTCTTGAAGAACCTCCCCGGGATCGGCCGGCTGTTCGGGGCCGAGGACACGACCATCGAGCAAACCGACATCATCATGACGATCACGCCTCACATCATCCGCACCATTCCGATCAACCCGGAAGATGAAAAAGTTCTTTGGGTGGACGTTAATTCCTCCGGTTCCGATTCCGGCGACAACGCTGAATTTGACCCGGATTTCACGAATCCGGATATGGAGGCCGAGGGCATATCGCGCCCGAGTCCCCGGCGACGGCCCGGGGCCGAGGACCGGAACAGCATCCTTCTCGGCCCGGCGAATTTGGAAATTCCCGCGGGGAGGGAATTCCGGATCACAGCCGGCGTTCAGACGGACGGCGAAATTGGGATGATCTCGTTGACCCTCAATTTCAACCCCCAGTTGCTGGCTTTGAAAAACGTCGTGGACGGAGGATTGGGCCGGTCGCTCGGCGGGAACGCGCCGTTTCTCCAGAGCTTCGACAACAGCGCCGGAACCTGCACGATCGGCTTCAACAGCCCGACGGCCGGGAAGGGGGTGCGGACCGGCGGCACCCTGGCCGCCCTGGTCTTCGAGGCCAAGGCCGCGGGGGAGGCGGTCGTGGCCGTGACCCAGTGCCTGGTGATGGACCCCGACGGCCAAAGCCTGAATTTTCGAACCGGCCAGGCCCGGATCCGGATTCGATAAGATCCGGCCGGACGGGAAGCTCCGGGCTTGCCCCGGCGAATCCATGATCACGATATTAACGGGGCCGGTCGGCGGCGGAAAAACGACGTTCCTGAAATCGGCGGTCGACCGTCTCCGCCTCCGCGGGATTCCGCCGGAAGGCTATCTCAGCGAACGAGTGATGGAGGGGAAAGCGGTTTTCGGATACGACCTCGTAGATCTTCGTTCGGGCGGGCGCCGTCCCTTTCTCCGGCGGCGGGACCGGGGGGCGGGGCCGGGGATCGGACCATACGCCCTGAATCCGGACGGATTGGCCGCTGCTCAAAAAATCATCGGCCGAAGCCGGGCCGCAGAACTGCTCGTTATCGACGAACTCGGCCGTCTCGAACTTGAAGGGAAGGGCATTTGGTCCGCGGCCGCGCCGGCTTTCGCCGACGGCCGGAGGAGCTGTCTTATCGTCGTCCGGGAAGCGCTCCTCGATGATTTCCGGACGCGTTGGCCGGCGGGAATCGAAATCTCCGTTGTCGAACTCCCCGCGTCCCGCGATCCGGAAATCCTCCTCCGCGAAATAGGAAAGGATCGCAAATGAGCCGGGACAATCGCGGGACGATCACCGTTCAGGTCCGGTTCTTCGCCTATTTCCGGGAGACGTTCGGCGGGAAAGAGAGAGTCTTGAAGATGGACGGGGGAACGACGGTCGCCCGTCTCCTGGAATCGCTCGGCGACGATCCCGCCCGCCGCGCGGAGCTGTTCGCCGACGATCCTGCCCTTTCGGCCGTTCTCAAGCCGTACGTGGTCGTCATGATCAACGGCGCGAACCTCGCCGAGCGGGGAGGGCTTGCGGCGGAACTCCATGACGGCGATCAGGTCGCGGTTTTCCCCTTGATGGGAGGGGGATGAATTGGGTATCCTGTTTGGTCCCGGGAAAGGACCATGAACGGATGAGCGGTTCGTCGTTCGGCTTTTTCGGCCGGTATCTCGAGGTCGATTTGACCTCGGCCGCCGTCCATATCCGTCCGCTTGATCCCGCCCTTATCGCCGATTACATCGGGGGCCGGGGTCTGGCCACCCGGCTGTTCTGCGCCGCGGCCGACCCGGCCGGTGATCCGCTCGGCCCGCAAAACGTCGTCGCGATCGCGGTCTCTCCGCTTGTCGGGCCGAACGCGCCGACGGCGGCCCGCGGACACATGGTCTTTCATTCGCCGCTTACCGGGCTGATCGGGACGTCGAATTCCGGAGGCGGATGGGGATTCACGTTCAAGGCGGCGGGTTATGATGCGCTGGTCGTCAAGGGCCGCGCGCCGGAACCGGTCTGGATCGATATCACGCCCTCCGAAACAACGATTCATCCGGCAGGACGGCTTTGGGGCAAAGATATTCACGTGACGACGGAGGATCTGACCTCCGGGATCGCGGCGGCCGACCGGCCGCGTGTTCTGTGCATCGGCCCGGCGGGGGAGAACCTCGTCCGGTTCGCCGACGTGGCCAACGATAAAAACCGGGTGTACGGCCGCGGCGGGCCGGGCGCGGTCTGGGGGGCGAAAAATCTGAAGGCGATCCGCGTCTCCGGAAAGGAAAAAATCCAAATCCGCGACCCGGAGCGCTACAAATCGGGGTACGATCAAGCTCTATATCTCATGCGCCAGGCGCCGGTGACCAAACGACTCCTGCGGGAATTGGGGACGGCCGGCCTGGTCGAGCTCATCAACGTCATCGGCATGCTTCCCCGCCGGAATTTCAAGGATTGTTCCCACCGGGACGAGGACCTGGAACGGATTTCGGGCGAGACCATCGCCAAGACCATCCTGGAGCGGGCCGCCGGATGTCATCTTTGTCCGATCGGCTGTCAACGGCATACCCGGATCTCCCGCGACGGGTTCCCGGACGAGTCCGGCGAGGGCCCGGAATACGAAACCGTCGTTTTACTGGGGCCGGATTGCGATGTGTACGACCTGGCGGCGATCACGACCGCCAATTATCGCTGCAATGAGCTGGGCCTGGACACAATCAGCTTCGGCGGCACCGTCGCCTGCGCCATGGAGTTGGCCGAGGCAGGAG
>JAPKZG010000032.1 GCA_026393895.1 Candidatus Aminicenantota bacterium | reverse complement strand
GCACGTGAAGACGAACTCGTTCGTCGGAGCCGCCTACGACTGCGGAATCGCCGAAGCGGGACACGATGGTCCGGACGCGCTCGACGTCCAGGGCGGTTCCGGTCAGAAGGGCCTCGGCGCAGAACCGGTTGTGGAGCGGTTTATCCCGGAACGGAGTTTTCGTTTCCTCGGGAGACCAGACGATCTCCTCGGCCGGAACGCGGGACAATTTTCCTTTCTTGATGAAGTGGAGAATGCCTTCGAGGAAATCGACGAAACCCTTGGCCCCGGCGTCGACGACGCCCGCTCGGGCTAAAACTTCGAGCTTTTGGGGTGTTTCGCGGAGGGATTGACGGGCGGCGACGAGGGATTCGGATATGAGATCGGCGAAATCCGTCGTTGTTTGGCGCCGTTGATAGAGCGATTCGGCCCAGTCGCGGATGACCGTGATCATGGTCCCTTCGACGGGCACGGCGATCGCCCGGCGGGCATGGGCCACGGCCCGGCGGACGGATTCGGCGAACGTCTTGGTCGTGAGGCGGTACTCGCCTTCGACTTCCCGGCTCATGCCGTGAAGGAATTGAGCGAAAATGATTCCCGAGTTTCCCTGGGCTCCCGAAAGCGCCGCGTTGGCCATGGACCGGAGCGTTTCGCGGATGGTGAGGTGGGCCCGCGCTCCCTGGGCGATCGCCCGCATCGTAGAAGCCAGGTTTGTGCCGGTGTCGGCGTCGGGAACCGGGAAGACGTTGATCTTGTTCAAATAAGAATGATCGCGGATGACCGCGTTACCGCCGGCGACGAAGGCGTGAAAAAGGCGGCTGCCGTTCAGATAACGGATTTTCGTTTTCATTTTTAGGGGGGTATTTTACCACGAATCGCCTTCCCGGCAAGCGGGAGGAGCTTTTATTTCACGATGAAACGGCGCCCGTCGTGATCGACGATGTCCATGGGAATTTCATAGACCCGCCGGAGCAGTTCCCGGGTGAGGATGTCGTCCGGACGGCCGTCGGCGACGATCCGGCCGTCTTTCAAAAAAACGATCCGTCCGGAGTAACGGATGGCCAGGTTGAGGTCGTGGAGGGTGACAATGATCGTTTTGCCTTGCTCGGCCGAAAGCCGCCGGATCAGTTCCATAATCCCTGTTTCATGGCGCGGGTCGAGAAAGGTGGTCGGTTCGTCCAGTACGAGGATGTCCGCTTCTTGGGCCAGGGCCCGGGCGATCAAGACAAGCCGACGTTCGCCGCTGCTGAGTTGGAACATCGGCCGGGCGGCCGGATGCGGAAACCCGACGTAAGCCAGGGCTTCTTCGGCGGCGGCCCGGTCGCCGGCCGACGGCGCTCCGAACAGCGGCAGCCGGGCGGTTCGTCCCATCAGGACGAACTCGAGAACGGAGAAATTGAAGGCGGCGGAATGTTCCTGGGGGACGAAGGCCAGGCGGCGGGCCCGTTCGGAATCGCCGAGCGCGTCGAGATCGGATCCGTCGATGCGGATCCGGCCTTCCGCCGGCCGCCAAAGCCCGCTCAGGCATTTGAGAAACGTCGTCTTGCCCGCGCCGTTGGGACCGACGATCGAGGTGATGTCCGCGGCGGCGACGTCGAAGGCGGGGACGAGGAGCTCGAAACCCGGCCTTGCGTACCGTAGATTCCGGACGGTGATATTCATCGCCAGATCTTCGAGGACTTCGCCAGAAGGAGAATGAACAAGGGCAGGCCGATGAGGCTCGTGAAAATCCCGACGGGGACACACGGCCGCCGCGGTAATGAGCGTGGCCAGCAGGACGACGATCCGTTGATCGCGCTTCACGTTGACCCCGAGCGATCGGGCGTCCTCGTCTTCCAGCGACAGGACGTTCAGCCGCCAGGACATGAGGAGGAGGGGGACGGTGCCAGCCGCGATCAACGGCAGGGGAATCGCCAGGTCGGGCCAACCGGCCGTCCCTAGATTGCCCATCAGCCAATAAAACAAGGACTGGAGCGAATAGGGGCTGGCGAAAAACTCGACCAGCGAGAGGAGGGCGGAGAAAAACGCGGAGATGATGACGCCGGTTAAAAGGATCGAGATCGGGGAGGATCGCGACGTTCGGGAAACGAGGAGGACCAGGGCGACCGCGAGGAGAGCGAAGACAAAAGCGGCGATTTGAGGGGGGACGGCCGAACCGAGAACGACGATCGAAAGGGAGGCGCCGAAGGCCGCCCCGGAGGAGAGGCCGAGGATGTATTCGTTGACGAGAGGATTTTTAAAAACCGCCTGCAACGACGCCCCCGAGACGGACAAGGCCGCCCCGACCGCCAGGCCGAGGAGAAGGCGGGGAAGACGGATCCCGAAAAGGATGTCCCGCTCTACCGGCGTGATCGCGTCGTTCCAGGCCCTGACTATGGGAGAGAGGAGGGCCTTTCCCAGGGCGGGGAAGGGGATTTCCGTCGGGCCCAGGGTCAGGGAAAAGAGAAAAACGACAAACGGCGAAACAAGAAGACCGAGGACGAGCAGGCGTTTCCGTTGAGCCATGGGGGAATCCCATTATAGGGGAATTGAGGCCGTCTTTCCATGCGGAAGATACAGCGTTTCTGCTATAATAAAGCCTCCCATCCCGGACAGGAGGAATTCATGAAAACTTTTTTCGGCGCGGCCTTGATTCTGGCCCTGGTCGTCGTCCCGAATTTCGGGAAAACGGACCCTGACTTCGACCGATATTTTGTCGATCAAACGATGCGGATCGATTATTTCCATATCGGCAACCTCCAGGAGGAAATCGTAACCCTCGACCGGGTGCTTGTCCAGGGGACGTGGGCCGGTTCGACGAAGAACCTCATCGACCCATTCGACCTGGGCCGGTATTCGGTCAAGATTTATGACGACGCGTCCGGAACACTCCTGTTTTCCCGCGGATTCGACAGTTATTTCGGCGAATACCGAACCACGGAGGAAGCGGCCAAAGGAATCCGCCGGACCTTCCATGAATCGGCCCTGATCCCCCTGCCGAAAGCCAAGGTCAGGTTCGTCCTGGAATCCCGCGACCGGGACAACGTCCTTCACCGGGTTTTCGAACAGGTCATCGACCCGGCCTCGATCGAAGTCCTGAGGAAACCCCTGATGTCCGGGGTCAAGGTGTTTGAATTGCTGAAGAGCGGCGATCCTCACGTCAAGGCCGACTTGGCCTTCGTCGCCGAAGGCTATTCGCTTGCGGAGGAAGCCAAGCTCCGGGCCGACCTCGACCGCTTCCTCAAAGTCTTTCTCAAACAGGAACCGTACGGCAGTCTCCGCGATAAATTCAACCTGTACGGCGTCTGGAAACCGTCCGACGAAAGCGGTTGCGACGAACCCGGCCACGGCACCTACAAATCGACCGCCGTCTCGGCGACGTTCGACTCGCTCGGCTCGGAGCGCTATGTCCTGACCGAGGACAACAAGGCGCTTCGCGACATCGCTGCCCATGTCCCCTATGACGCTCTGGCCATCATGATCAATCACAAGCGTTACGGCGGCGGCGGAATTTATAACGCCTTCTGCACCTTTACCGTCGACAACCAATGGTACGAATACTTGTTCCCGCACGAATTCGGTCATTCCTTCACCGGTCTGGCCGATGAGTACTACACATCGTCGGTGGCCTACAATGAGTTCTATCCCGCGGGTGTGGAGCCGCGCGAGGCCAACATCACGGCCCTCCTGGATCCCGCAAACTTGAAATGGAAGAACCTCGTCACTCCGGGAACGGCCGTTCCGACGCCGTGGGAAAAAGAGGAATTCGACAAGAGCGACATGGCCTACCAGAAGGTCCGCGGCGAAATCAACGAGAAGATCGCTCAGATGAAGCGAAGCGGCGCCCCGGCCGACGAAGTGGCCCGGCTGGAAGAGGAATCCGAACGATTATCGAAGGCCCAGGCCGACTGGGTGGATCATTATCTGGCTTCGAGCAAATTCGCCGGGAAGACGGGCGCCTTCGAAGGCGCGGGCTACGCGGCCAAGGGGCTCTATCGGTCGGCCGTCGATTGTATTATGTTCACCAAAGGAGCCAAGCCATACTGCCCGGTCTGCGAGCAGGCGGTCCGGCGGATGATCCAGTTTTATTCGGAATGAGCCAGATTCCTTGTCCCGGATCTCCGCGGGCGTTTGACGCCTGGCTGCTCGTCGGTCCAACGGGAGCCGGAAAAACTCCCTTGGGAAATTTCCTGGAACGCTCCGGATGGAACGGCCGGCGGTGCCTTCATTTCGATTTCGGTGCGGAATTGAGAAAAGCCGACGCCGGCGCGGAAAACGTCCCGGGCCTGTCCGGTGAAGACCGGAATGTCATTCGCCAGGTTCTTCGAGATGGCGCCCTTTTCGAAGACCGGCATTCCTCTCTTGTCCGGAAGATCTTCGATGATTTTTTGCGGCGGCGCGGAGCCCAAGCGCTGGATCTTCTCCTTTTAAACGGCTGGCCGCGGCATCTTGGGCAAGCCCGGGACCTGGAAACGTTCGCCGTCGTCCGGCGGATCGTTCTTTTGAACGCCCCGGCCGAAACCATCCGCGAACGGATCCGGACCGACGCCGCCGGCGACCGTTCGGTCCGCGAAGATGATTCTCCGGACGAGGTTGAAATAAAATTCACTCTATATGAGGAACGGACCAGGCCGCTGGTCGGATATTACGCGGCCAAGGGGATTCCGGTCACAACGCTGGAAGTCGCCGCGGAAACTTCGGCCGCCGATCTCCACCGGGATCTTCTCCAAAGACTTGACGGCCGGGGCTAAGGGGGGTGGGAGAGACGACATGACGCGTGCCCGCATCGAATCCAGTCGGTATCTTCACGAATTCCACATCGATAAGACCACGGTCGAACGCCGAACCTTGATCGTCGTCGTCATCACTTTCGTCATGATGATCGCCGAAATCGTTTTCGGCTGGCTGACGCATTCGATGGCCTTGCTCGCCGACGGCTGGCACATGGGCACCCACGCCTTCGCCCTGGGGCTCTCGCTTCTGGCCTACATCTTCGCCCGGACCCACGCCCGGGATCACCGCTTCACCTTCGGCACGTGGAAGGTCGAAATCATCGGAGCTTATTCGAGCGCGATCGCCCTCGGGCTGGTCGGCGTGGTCATGGCCGTGACCTCCATCGAGCGGTTTTCCAACCCCGCGCCGATCCGCTTCGGCCAGGCCCTGCCCGTCGCCGGGCTCGGGCTCATCGTCAACCTCGCCTGCGCGGCCGTTCTTCATTCCGGAAAGCGAGAGCCGGCCGGTGCCGATTCTTTACCGCACGCTCACGGCCCCGACGACCTGAATTTCAAGTCCGCGTATCTTCACGTCGTCGCCGATGCCCTGACGTCGGTCCTGGCGATCGCGGCCCTGCTCGGGGCCCGGTACTTCGGGTGGATCTTCCTGGATCCGCTGATGGGGATTGTCGGCGCGGCCTTGATCCTTTCCTGGGCGTTTTCCCTGTTGAAAGAGACGGCCGGGATCCTCATCGACCGGGGCCTCGGGACGGACGCGCCGTTGATTCGGGAAATCCAGGCCCGCCTCGAGGCCGATGGAAAAACAAAAGTGGACGATCTGCACCTGTGGCGGGTCGCCGAGGACAAGTACGCCTGCCTGGTTTCGCTGGAATCCGAATGTTGCGATTCGGTCGAGGGATATAAAAAGAGATTGGCTGATCGTCCCGAATTGGTCCATATCACGATCGAGGCGAATGCCTGCTTCTCGATCCGGTTCGATGAGGACGGGTCCGCGGTCGAAGTCGCCAAGGATTTAGAGGGAGAGAGGTAAGGCCATGAACACAACGATCGGAAAACGTTTTCTGGTGATCCTGCTGGCGGGAGCGGCCGCGCTCTCGGCCGAAACTGAAACGAAGTCCCCGGCCTTCGGAATTTCGTTCTCCGGATTCATCAAAACCGACCTGATTTATGATTCACGCCAAACCGTCGCCATCCGGGAAGGACATTACCTCCTTTATCCGAAAGAGGAGGATCTGGACCTCGACGGCCGGGACGTGAACGCCGCCCCGAGTTTCCACATGTTGTCCGTCCAGACCCGGCTTCTCGGCAAGGTCACCGGCCCCGACGCCTTCGGGGCGAAAACTTCCGGGCTGATCGAAGCCGAATTTTTCGGAACGGCCGACGGAGACATGAACGGGTTCCGTCTCCGCCACGGTTACGTCAAGCTCACCTGGCCGAAGGCCGAGCTCCTGGTCGGCCAGTTCTGGCATCCGATGTTCGTCACCGACAGCTTCCCCGAGGTCGTGTCCTTCAACACCGGTGCACCGTTCCAGCCGTTCAACCGCTCGCCCCAGGTCCGGTTCACTTACCGGCTTGGAGAGTGGTGGAGCGTTTCGGCGGCCGCCCTGGCCCAGCGCGACTTCGCCTCAACGGGTCCCGAGGGAACTTCCACGACTTATGCCCGGAACGCGGCCGTTCCGGAATTCAACTTGACGCTCCAATACCGCCGGACCTGCGAGGCGGGCTGCGAAAGCGTGTTCGGAATCGGCGGCGATTACAAGCGCATCGTCCCGCGGTTGGTGACGGTCTTCCGCTATAAAACCGACGCCGGCCTGAACGACTGGGCCGGGATGGTTTATTGGAAATTGAAAAAACCGGCCTTCACGGCCAAGGCCGAGGCGGTTTACGGACAGAATCTCCACCATCTGACGATGATGGGGGGATATGCCGTTTGGGAACTCACGGACGAGGATAGGGGGGAGGTGTCCTATGCCCCGACCGAGAACCTGTCGCTCTGGGGGGAAATTCAGACGAACGGAACGACTTTTCAGACGGGATTATTCGTCGGGTACACGAAAAATTACGGCTTCGGGAAAAACGTAACCTTCCATCTCTATGAACGCGGCCCCGACATCGACGCGGTTTACCGGATTTCGCCGCGGGCGGTCTACAATACCGGAAAGCTCCGGCTGGCCGCCGAGGTCGAGTACACGGCGGCGGCCTACGGCAAAACCGAGAGGGACGGCCGTGTCAACGACCCGAAGTGGGTCGGAAACCTCCGGGTTCTCGGCGCGGTTTATTACTTTTTCTGATCCCCTTCGCGGAATTCCACGGACGTTTGCCCGCGGATGAATCGCGTAAGCCCCGCCCCGCGCCTGCTTGGGATAGATCCCACGGCTGCAAATCCGTGGAGTAACGGAAAGACGGCGAAGGCGATTGTTATATTTTTGTGCTCGTAATATAATACATTTAAATCACTTATTGCTTTTACCCGTCGATAGAGGAGCATCCGTGGGTTGGGATTTCGAGGACTATTACGTATCGCGGCGGAGTCAGCCTTGAAAATGCTTTTCCGCTTGCTCGGCCGCCGCGCACCGCATCCCGCTGAGAAGCCCCTGCGCGATGAACTGCTGAGCATTGAAAGACTGGAAGAGAGGGCGAGGGCGCTCGCGGCCAGGTTCACCCTCAATCCGAACCCCCGACGCGCAGCGCGAAACGTCCTGCCGCGCTTCGAGGACAACGCCCGCGTCCTTCGCGGGGCATATATCATCATGGCCGACGATGTGCACCGGGGGGAGTTCGTCACCCCCGCGGCGGAATGGCTCCTCGACAACTTCCATCTCGTGGCGTCCGAGATCCTCGACGTGCGCCGGAATCTCCCGCCGGGCTACTATCGCGAGTTGCCGAAACTCGCTTTGCGGGAGCTCGCGGGTCACGCGCGCGTCTATGCCCTGGCCGAAGAGCTCATCCGCCACAGCGACAGCCGCCTGGACCGTCAGCAGCTCCTGCGCTTCATGAACAGCTTCCAGACCGTAGCGCCGC
Organism: Candidatus Aminicenantota bacterium; assembly: GCA_026393895.1. Taxonomy (GTDB): domain Bacteria; phylum Acidobacteriota; class Aminicenantia; order Aminicenantales; family UBA4085; genus JAAZPG01. Next base: position 69 of record JAPKZG010000032.1, on the reverse strand, counting down.
TCACGATCGGCGAGCTATGGGCCTGGCCGAGCATGCTGAAGCTGGCCCTCATCGAGAACCTGAGGCGGC
>JAPKZG010000080.1 GCA_026393895.1 Candidatus Aminicenantota bacterium | reverse complement strand
GGATCGTCTCCTTCAAGCCCATCCGCGTCTCCACCTGACTTATCTTCCGCCATACCAACCAGGATTGAATCCCCAGGAACGAATCTGAAAACAGACACGGTACGAAGCGACGACGAATCGGTGGTTCGCGAACCTTGAATTTACCTGGTTGGCGATCCTCAAAACCACCGGCTCCTGGTCAGCGAAGAAAATCCGCCGATTATGTAACATATCCTAATGCGTCTACATTAGTAATCCCCAAACTTTCCAGCCCCCGGCGCAGGGGAATGACAGTGGACAAGCATACAAGGAGTCCAACAGCTAAAGCGGGCAAGAGGGGACGAGCCCTGATATTGGTTGTCTTGGCCCGCGCGATCGTATCGCCGTCATTTCGCTTTTAACGCCTGATGCGAAGGGCAAAGCCCAAGCCCAATCGCCTTGCGACCGCTTTTTCTCCGGGGCTTCCCCGTTGTGGTAATATAAGGGCGAAAGTGAGGACAGTCATGAATATCCGTCTGCGCGGCACCGCGCTTTTGCTCGCGGGTTCGCTGGTCATCCCTCAGCTTGCGCTCGGCGCCTCGGTTAAGAAGAAAGAGGAAGCCGTGGCCTCGATCGAAAAGCACAAAGCCGAGATCGTTGGCCTGAGCGACAAGGTCTGGGCCTTGGCCGAAACCGCCCTGCTCGAGACGCGCTCTTCGGCCCTGCTCGCGGACTACGCAGAGGAACATGGATTCACGGTCGAACGCGGCGTGGCCGGCATGCCGACCGCGTTCGTCGCAAGCTACGGCGAGGGCCGGCCGATCATAGGCGTTCTGGGAGAATACGATGCCCTGCCGGGCCTGTCGCAAATGGCCCAGCCGGAGAAGGAGGCTTTGGAGCTCGGCGCGCCCGGTCACGGCTGCGGGCACAACCTCCTCGGTACGGCCGCCCTCGGGGCCGCGCTGGCGATCAAGGACCTGATGGCCGCGGGCAAGCTTAAGGGGACGATTCGGTTCTACGGAACCCCCGCCGAGGAAGCCGTCGGGGGCAAGGTTTACATGCTCCGGGCGGGTCTGTTCAAGGACCTCGACGTCTGCCTGGCCTGGCACCCCGATGATATGACCCGGGTCTCGGTTGACGGCTCGCAGGCCATCGTCGACTTCATCGTCGAGTTCAAGGGCAAGAGCGCCCATGCGGCGGCCGATCCCTGGAACGGCCGGAGCGCGGTGGCCGCCCTCGAGTTCTTCGCCACGGGCCTGAACCGAATGAGGGAATTCGTCAAGCCGACGGTCCGCATGCACTATTCGATCCTCAACGGCGGCGATGTGCCCAACGTCGTGCCGGCTTACGCTCGGCTCTGGTGCTGGCTCCGCGATTCCAAAGGCACGGGAGTCGATCAGCTCCTGACCCGGGCCCGCCGGATCGCCGAGGGCGCGGCCATGATGGCCGAGGTCGAATCGAAGATCACTATCAACGCGGGAGACTGGGAGACCCTGGTCAACCTGACCGGGGAAAAGGTGATGTTCGCCAACCTCACCTGGCTTGGTCCGATCGCCTTCACCCCCGAGGAGCAGGAATTCGCCAAGAAAATCCAGCGGGAAACGGGCACCGCGCCCAAGGGGTTGGACGGCTCGGTTCAGCCATGGGTAGCGCCAAAGCCGGACCCGGAGGGCGGCTCGACCGACGTGGGCGACGTGAGTTGGATCGTGCCCACACTGAGCATGAACGCCACGACGGCGCCCGTGGACGCTCCCTGGCACGCCTGGTCCGTTGTCGCCTGTGGAGGAACGTCGATCGGCCACAAAGGCCTCATTTACGCGGCCAAGGCTCTGGCGGCGACGATGGTGGACCTGTACGAAGACGCCAAGACCCTCGCGGCCATTCAAGCCGAATTCCGGGAGAAGACGAAGGACGTGGTCTATAAGCCTTTCATTCCAGACGGCCCGCCGTCCCTGGTAAAGCGCTGACTGCAGACCTTAGCCGTCGAGCCACGGATCGGCGTGGCTTGGCTGGCCTTAATCATTGGGAAAAAAAGAGTGGGCTGATTGCCCAGCCTGTTTTGGGTCTTAAACGGTCCTTGTTGGGCCGGTTATAGTCATCACAAAGTTTGGCGTAAAGGACGAGTTATCAGACTAGGGTCGGATCATGTCAGACTGGGGCCGGACCGGGGCCGTGCTCGATCGAGGCCACGCCCGCCCGGATGGCCATCTTGATGCCCTCGGTTCCGTGGGCGTGGGCGGCCACTTTCCGGCCCCACTGGGAGGCTTCCTCGACCGCGGCCTTCATTTCCTCGAAGCTGTATTGCGTCGCGCCCGAGGACTCCTCCTCGGACAACACCCCGGCCGTGGCGATGAGTTTGATCAGATCGGCACCGTTTTTGATTTCGAAGCGGATGAGCTTGCGGATGGCGTCGACGCCGTCAGCGATTCCGGAGAACCCCTTGAATTCCAGGTAGGGCGAAAAACCGGTGACATCGGCGTGCCCGCCCGTGGCGCCGATGTTGTGTTTAAATCCCATCCCGCTACCGCGGACAAGCACAAATCCCGGTTCGGGGGACGTCAAGGTCGATGGGAAGACGAAGCGGGACGCCCCGGCCGGAAACGCGGCCATCGTCGTGGCCGTTTTGAGCCTGATTTACCCGGCAATCGTGATTTTCTGACCGAACAGGCGGAAATCCCGGGATTCACCAGCGGTCCCGGCGGACAAGGTCGGTCGTCGGCCGCCGTTTTTTCGGGGAAGGAGAATCGGCCGGATACCCGAGCGGAGTGAAGGCGACGGGAACGACGTCGGCGGGCAGGCCGAGAATTTCGCGGGCCGCCGCGGGGTTGAAGGCCGCGATCCAGCAGGTCCCCAGGCCTTCCTCGGCCGCGGCAAGAATAAGATGGTCCATCGCGATCGTCGCGTCGACCTCGGCCGAATTCCAGCCGTCGTACTTTCTGACCCAACTTTCGGCCGTAAGCGCGCAGATGGCCAGGACAAGCGGCGCCTGGACGAACCACTCGCGGCCGTAGATCCGGCGGAGCTCGTCTTCGCGGCCTTTCGTCTGAAGAACGACGATCCGGAACGGCTGGAGGTTGCAGGCCGTCGGGGTCAGCCGGGCGGCTTCCAAAACACGGGCGAGCTTCTCCTCCTCGACGGGGCGAGGCGCATAAACCCGGACGCTGTAGCGCTTGCGGATGAGTTCTTGAAATTCCATTATCTTCCTCTTATTTTAAGTTTAGGAAGGCAACCCGTATTATATTACTGAATCCGAAATAGCTAAGCTATTTTGGACCGCCCCCATAAAGGCCTCCGCCCTTGTCGTCGTAAATGATGAACGCGGGAAGGTCCTTGACGACGATCCGGCGGACGGCTTCCATGCCCAGGTCGGCGAAATCGATGATCTCGCTCTTCTTGATGAATTCCTTGGCGATCAAGGCGGCCGCGCCGCCGATGGTCCCGAGGAAAAACCCGCCATAGGCCTTGCACGCCTCGACGACCTTGGGCGAACGATTGCCTTTCCCCAGGGTGATCCGGGATGCGCCCGCCTTCATGAACTCCGGGAGATACCCGTCCATCCGTTGGGCCGTCGTCGGACCGAAACTTCCCGAGGCCATACCCCGAGGCGTTTTGGCCGGACCGGCATAATAAATGGGATGATTCTTAAAATATTCCGGGACGCGCCCGGTTTCACGGAACGTTTTCCAAAGCCGGGCGTGGGCGATGTCCCGGGCGACGACAAGCGGCCCCGACAACCGGACCATCGTTCCGATGGGAAGATCCGAAAGATCGGCGAGAACGGCCTCAATCGGCCGGTCCAAATTAATCGCGGCCCCCGTCCGGGCAGGTCCGGCCGGAATTCCTTCCAGCAAACGCCCCGGATTTCGGTCTAATTCCTCCAGGAAAATCCCGTCCTTCGTAATCTTGCCCTTACAGTTACGGTCGGCGTTGCAGGAAACGCCGATCCCCACCGGGCACGACCCGGCATGCCGCGGCAGACGGATGAACCGGACTTCGTGGGCCAGGAAACGTCCGCCGAATTGGGTTCCCAGCCCGGTCGCCTCGGCGATCTTCGAAAGCCGCTCCTCCCACTCCGCGTCTCGGAACGCGATCCCGCTTTTCCGGCCGTGTTTCGGGAGGGAATCCAGGAATCCGGCCGAAGCCAGCTTGACGGTCTTCATCGTCATCTCGGGCGAGAGGCCGCCCAGGACGACCGCGATCCGGTACGGCGGGCAGGCCGCCACGCCAAGGGCCCTCACCTTCTCCGCGAGAAACGCTTCCAACGTTTTTTCCTCGAGCAAGGCCTTCGATTCCTGAAACAGGGCGGTCTTGTTCGACGATCCGCCGCCCTTGGCCATGAAATAAAAATGATATTCCGAACCTTCGGCCGCCTGGAGGTCGATCTGGGCCGGGAGGTTCGTCCCGGTGTTGGCCTCCTCGAAAACGGAGAGCGGAGCCACCAGGGAATAACGGAGATTCCGGCGCTTGTAAACATCGCGGATCCCGGACGTCAGGGCCGCTTCGTCGGCGCCGTCGGTTAAAACCCGATGTCCTTTATAGCCGACGACCTGGGCCGAGCCGGTGTCCTGGCAGAGCGGCCATACTCCCTCGGCAGCGATGGCCGCGTTTTGAAGCAGGGCCCCGGCGACGAAACGCTCGTTGTCCGAAGCGCGGGGGTCATCGAGGATGGCTCGGATCCGGCGTAAAAAAGCGGGCCGGAGGAAGAAAGCGAGGTCGTAGAACGCTTCGGCCGCGAGCAGCGTCAAGGCCTTTGAATCGACGGATAGGGCTTCCCCGCCGGCGCATTTCACCCGGCGGACGAACCGGTCGGAAACCAGCCGGTAGCGCGTCTTGTCCGCCCCGGCCGGAAAAAGATGAAAGGTAGTTTGCTCGCTCATGGTCCGCGTCCTTACTCCTCGTACTTCTCGAGATAATACTCGATGTCGATCATTTCCTCGAAACCGGGCGAGGCCTTTTGGCCCACCAGCCCGACGATGTAATACTCCTTCGTCCGGGAGTCGAAATGACGACATGCCCCCGCTCAAGATACCACCTCTCAGGCGGGATTTTCAAGATTTCGTGTTCTGACCCGGAAGCGGATCGCCCTCACGAAGCTTGCCGATGATCGGTTTTAGCGTAATCCGTTCCCTGTCCATCGAGACTCCTTTTGGCAGGACCGATTTGGTGGGAGCAGGTCGGTTTTTATCTGGAAGCGATTCGCTATAATGGGGGCGCTCTGGTCGAAGCGATTTGAGGTTAACGACGCTTCCCGGCAGTGAAAAGGCATGGTAAAATTGGAACCGGCGGCCGCCATGATTCCGAAAAAAAGACCGTCCCCTCTCAAGGGACAGATTCAAATCTACACCGGCGACGGAAAAGGCAAGACGACCGCCGCCCTGGGGCTCGCGCTGCGCGCCGCCTGGCGCGGATACCGGACGTATTTCGGCCAGTTCCTGAAAGCCCGTCCTTCGGGAGAACGAATAGCCGCCCGGAAACTCGGCGGATTGATTACCTTCGCGACGTTCGGCCGGCCCGGCCTTCTTCGAATGAAAGGCCGTCCCGATCCGGAGGACGTCCGACGGGCCGAACGCGGGCTAGCCCTTTGCCGGAAAGCGATGCTTTCCTACCGGTACGACATCGTCGTCCTGGACGAAATCAACGTCGCCCTTCATTTCGGCCTGCTCGACCTCGCAGACGTCCTCGCTTTTCTCGACGAAAAACCGGCCTCCGTCGAAATCATTCTGACCGGCCGTCGGGCCCCGGCCGCGCTCATCCGCCGGGCCGGACTTGTATCTGAAATAAAAAATATCAAACATTATTTTTCGGCCGGCGTCCCCGCCCGCCACGGCATCGAAGACTGAATCCGTTTTCTTGACTTTTTGCCGTCGGAAAGGCAGAATATGCCTTCCAAACCCTTGCTTTATAACCAGTTAATAAGCATAAAGGGAATTTATTTTGGAGGAGCCGTTTATGACCTTGCTCGAAAGCCTTAAGGAAAAAGCCAAAGCGGCCCCGCGCCGGATCGTCCTACCCGAGGGCGAAGAGCCCCGGACGGTCAAGGCCGCGGTCCAGATCGTCAAGGAAAAGCTGGCCCAGGTGACGCTGGTCGGCAACCGGCAAAAAATCGAAGCCGTGGCCAAGGAACAGGGCGTCGACGTTTCGGTCATCCCTTCCGTCGACCCGTTGACCTCGCCGAAATTCGAGGAATACGCCCAGGCCTATAACGAGATTCGGAAGGCGAAGGGGATGACGATCGAGGAAGCCCGCAAACTCATGGCCGACACCGTCTTCTTCGGGACGATGATGCTCCACAAGGGCGAGGTGGACGGCCTCGTTTCCGGCGCTGTCCACTCGACCGGCGACACCATCCGGCCGGCCCTCCAGATCATCAAGACGAAGCCCGGGATCAACATCGTCTCAAGCTCGTTCGTCATGATCGTCCCCGACTGCGAATACGGCGACAAGGGCATGTTCATTTTCGCCGACTGCGCCGTCATGCCGGCGCCGACCGACGCCGAGCTGGCCCAGATCGCCGTCGCTTCGGCCGAAACGGGCCGGGTCCTGTGCGGCATGGATCCCAAGGTCGCGATGCTTTCCTTCTCGACCTACGGCAGCGCCAAGCACGACCTGGTCGACAAGGTCAAAAAAGCCACAGCCATCGCCAAGGAACTCGCCCCCGGCCTCAAGATCGACGGCGAAATGCAGGCCGACGCGGCCATCATCCCGAAAATCGGCAAATCCAAGGCCCCGAATTCGGCAATCGCCGGCCAAGCCAACGTCCTCGTCTTCCCCGACCTCCAGTCGGGCAACATCGCCTACAAGCTCGTCGAGCGGCTGGCCAAGGCCCAGGCCATCGGTCCGATCCTCCAGGGCATCGCCAAACCGGTCAACGACCTCTCCCGCGGCTGTTCCGTCGAGGACATTGTCCATCTCGTGGCCATCACCGCCGTCCAGGCCTCCGGCCTGTGACCGGACGAAATATAGATTGATGGAGAACAGGAGAATTTCATGATCGTCCTTTCCCTGAATTGCGGCAGCTCATCCGCCAAGTACCGCCTGTACGATTACGACAAGAAGGTTACCCTGGCGACCGGGATCGTCGAGCGCGTCGGCATCGGCAAAAGCTTCATCCAACAGGCCGGACTGGGCCGCGAGCCGATCCAGATCAACCACGACTGCGCCAACCACCGCGACGCCCTCAAGCTCATCATCGACACCCTGCTCGACCCGAAAATCGGCGTCCTCGACGATCTCAAGAAAATCTCGGCCGTCGGCCACCGGGTCGTCCACGGCGGTGAAAAATTCAAAAAATCCGTCGTCATCGACGCGTCATCGCTCGAGACGTTCAAGAGCCTGTACAGCCTGGCCCCGCTTCACAACCCGCCCAACGTTCTCGGCATCGAAGCGGCCATGGAGGTCCTCCCCTCGATCCCGCACATGGCCATCATGGACACGGCCTGGCACCAGACCATGCCCTCGCACGCCTACATGTACGCCCTGCCGTACGAATGGTACGAGAAGTACGGCGTCCGCCGCTACGGCTTCCACGGCACGTCGTTTCTCTATGTCGCCAAGCGGGCCGCACTGCTCCTGGGCAAGGACCCCTTCAAGACCGACCTTGTCTGCCTCCACATCGGGAACGGCGTCTCGGCCAACGCCATAAAAAACGGAGTCTCCTATGACACCTCGATGGGCCTGACGCCGCTGGAAGGCCTGGTCATGGGCACCCGTTCGGGCGACCACGACGCGGCCATCGATCTCATGATGATGGAGAAGGAAAACATCGCCCCGGCCAAGATGAACGACCTCCTGAACAAGAAGTCCGGTTTGCTGGGGATCACCGGCAAATACACCGACCGACGCGACGTCCAGAAGGCGGCCGAGGCCGGCGACGCCCGGGCGGCCCTGGCCGTCGAGCTCGAAGCCTACCGGATCAAGAAATACATCGGCGCCTACATGGCCGCCATCGGCGGAGCCGACGCGGTCGTTTTCACCGCGGGGGTGGGCGAAATGTCCGACCTCATCCGGGAGAAGTCGCTCGAGGGGCTGGAATTCCTCGGCATTAAACTGGACAAGGCGAAAAACAAGCTGGCCAAAACCCGCAACGCCGAAACCGAAATTTCGGCCGACGATTCCAAGGTCAAGGTGTTCGTCATCCCCACCGATGAAGAACGCGTGTTCATCGAGGACGTGATCGCCCTGGTCGAGGGCAATTACGACGAACATACCAAGTTCACCTACCGTTTCCAGCATCCCGATTACGTCAACTCCCAGAGGGAACAAGATTTCAAAGCGGAATGCGAGAAAAAACCCGGCTTGGAAAAAATTCAGGTCAAGCCGAAAAGATAACATCGCTTTCCAAAAAAGTTTCGTCAAACACCGTCTCCGCCGAGACGGGGCTTTTTTCGGGAAACGCCCCAAACGCACCTCGGATCTCCGGAACGATTTCGGGAGGTGATTTCGGCCGGGATTTTCTGATATGATTGGAAAAACGGCCGTGTTTTGACGAAGGAGACCGCGCCTATGAAAGCAGCGTATTTGACCGGCCCGCGGAAGGTCGAAATTCGCGAAATCCCGAAACCCCTGATTCGAAATGACGACGATGTCCTTCTCCGGACGGCCGTCGCCGGCCTCTGCGGCAGCGACCTCCACTATTTCATCACCGACCGGATCGGAAACGAGGCGGTCCCCTACCCGGCGGTCGTCGGACACGAATGCTCCGCCGTCGTCGAGGCCGTCGGCCCGGCCGTCAAGCGCTTCAAGGCCGGCAACCGGGTGACGGTGGAGCCGACGATCTCCTGCGGGACGTGCGACCAATGCCGCTCCGGCCGGCCGCACACGTGCCGCAAAGTCGAATTCCTCGGTCACCCGGGAGAACGGAGCGGCTGCCTAGCCCAATTCTTCGTCATGCCCGAACGAAATCTCTTTTCCATTCCCGAAACGATGACGATGATGGAGGCCATGCTGGTCGAGCCGTTGTCGATCGCCCTGCATGCCCGGGCCCTGGCAGGGGGGATGCTGGGCTCGTCAATCGGAGTCCTGGGAGCGGGACCGATCGGGCTCCTTCTCATTCAGGTTCTCAAGACCGAAGGCCACGGGGAGATCTACGCCTCAGACCGCTCGGAAGCGCGTGCCGCGGCCGCGATCGTCGCCGGCGCGACCTGGACCGGCAATCCCGATCACGTCGACGTCGTCGCCGAGATCCTGAAACGGAAACCTCTCGGCCTGGACGCCGTTTTCGAGGTCTCCGGCGACCCGGAGGCGATCGAACAGTCCGTCGAACTGGCGAAACCGGGCGGTTGGATCTATCAGATCGGGATTCCGTTGACCGACCGGGTCTCCTATCCCATGGCCAAACTGCGCCGGAAGGAGCTCACCCTCCGGTTCGTCCGGCGGCAAAACCGTTGCCTGAAACGGGGGCTTCTCCTGATCGAAGCCAAGCACCTGGACGTCGCCTGGCTCGCCACCCACACGTTTAAAGTCGAGGACGCGGAGAAAGCGTTCGCCACGGCCGCCGACCGGACCGACGGCGTTCTCAAGGCCTCGATCGTCTTCTGAAGGTTTTAAAAGTCCCGGTACTCGGTCCGGCGGATGATCTCGTTCTGCAGTTCGACCGAACAATCCAGGAAATAATCGCTGTAACCCGCCACCCGGACGATCAGGTCGCGGTATTTATCGGGATGGGCCTGGGCATCGCGGAGCGTGTCGGCCGTAACGACGTTGAACTGGATGTGGTGGGCGTCCATTTTGAAGTACGACCGGACGAGGTGCCCGAGGTTGTGGATGCCCTCCTCGTCGGCCAGGAGCTGCGGGGTGAATTTCTGGTTGAGCAGCGTTCCGCCGGTCCGGATATGGTCGATCTTGGCCGCCGATTTCAAGACCGCCGTCGGCCCCTTGCGGTCCGCGCCCTGGACGGGCGAAATGCCCTCGCTCAGGCTCTCCCCCGCCTTCCGGCCGTCGGGCATCGCCCCGGTGACCTTGCCGAAGTAGATGTGGACTGTGGTCGGGAGGAGGTTGATCCGGTAGCGGCCGCCCTTCGTGTTCGGCCGGTTGTCGATCGCCTCGAAATACGCCTCGAAAATCGTTTTTGTGACGTCGTCGGCGTAATCGTCGTCGTTGCCGTACTTGGGCGTCTTGTTCAGGAACCGCCGGCGGAGGTCCTCCTCCCCGGCGAAGTCCGCGTCCAGGACGGCCATCAGCTTTTTCATCGTGACCGTCTTCTTGTCGAAGACGTTGTACTTGAGCGAGGTCAGCATGTCGGTCATCGAGCCGAGCCCGACGCCCTGGATATAATTGGTGTTGTAGCGGGCGCCCCCGGCGTGGTAGTCCCTCCCCTTGCGGACGCAGTCGTCGATCAGGATCTACAGGAACGGGGCCGGGAGCACGGTCGCGTACAGCCGTTCGATGATCGCGTTGCCGGCGATCTTGACGTCGACGAAATGCCGGAGCTGGACCTTGTAGGCCGCGAACAATTCCTCGTAGTTTTTGAATTTCGCCGGGTCGCCGGTCTTCGGACCGAGTTGCTTTTTCGTCCGGGGATCAAACCCGTTATGAAGGGTCAGCTCCAGGACCTTGGGCATGTTGAAGTAGCCCGTCAGGGTGTAGTTTTCCTTGCCGAACGCTCCCGATTCGACGCAGCCGCTCGCGCCGCCGTTTCGGGCGTCCTCGACGGATTTACCCTGGCGGACGAGTTCCTGGACGATCGCGTCGGTGTTGAAAACGGACGGTTGGCCGAAGCCGGTCTTCACGATCTTGAGCGCCCGCCACAGGAACGTGTCCGGGCCCTTTTTTGAAATCTGGACCATGGAGCTCGGCTGAAGGAGCCGCATTTCCTCGATGACGTCCAGGATGAGGAAGGAGAGGTCGTTGACCGCGTCGGAACCGTCGGGCTTCACTCCGCCGACGTTGATCAGGGAGAAATCGGTGTAGGTTCCGCTTTCCTCGGCCGTCACGCCGACCTTGGGCGGGGCGGGCTGGTTGTTGAATTTGACCCAGAAACATTGGAGAAGCTCCCGGGCGGATTCCTCGGTCAGGGAACCGTCCCGAAGGCCTGCTTGATAGAAAGGAAGGAGATGCTGATCGAGCCGGCCGGGACTGAAGGCATCCCAGGTGTTGTATTCGGTGATGACTCCCAGGTGGACGAACCAGTACATCTGGAGGGCTTCATGGAAATTCCGCGGCGCGCGGGCCGGGACCCGGTTGCAGACCTCGGCGATCCGGAGAAGTTCCTTTTTCCGGGCCGGGTTCTTTTCCCTGCCGGCGCGTTCCCGGACCTTGTCCGCGTGGCGGCTTCCCTGGATGATCAGGGCTTCGGCGGCGATCCGCATCGCCCGGAGTTCCTCCCGCTTGTCGAAGGCCTCAGGATCGGTCAGGAAATCGAGCCGGGCGATTTCCGCGTCGATGTCGGCGATGAAGTCGAGCATCCCCTTCTTGTAGATTTTGTCGTCGACTACGGTGTGTCCGGGGGCGCGTTGTTCCATGAACTCGGTGAAGACGCCGGCCTCATAGGCGTCTTTCCAGGCGTCGGGAAGCTGCTCCATCATCCGGTCGCGGATGGATTTGCCGCGCCAAAACGGGATGATTTCCTTCTCGTACATGCGGATGACCTTCTCGTCGCACCTGAAGGAAGTCTTGGGGCGGGAGTCGAGAATCCGGAGGTCCTTCACGCTGTGGCAGGTGACCTCGGGATACGTCGGCGTGGCCTTGGGGGCATGGCCGCGCTCGCCGACGATCAACTCGCCATCGTTGAAACAGATGATTTTATGGGCCATGACGTGCTTGAAGGCCAGGGCATGGGCCACCGCCGATGTTGTTCGGCCGGCTTCCGGGCTCCGGTAGAATTCGGTGATCAACCCGGCCCGGTCTCCGGAGATCGAAGGAATCGCCGCGAGGCTCTGTTCACGCAATTTTTTCACCCGTTCGGTCATCATGGTCATCCTCCGATGGAAACGTTGAATCCGGCCCCGGTGAACGCCCGCCGAATCTCCTCCGTCCGCCCGTCGGAAGGAGGCTCGAATATCCGGAAGCACGATTGCTTGCCGAGGTTTTTATATTTTTCCTGCCCGCCCTTGTGGTATTTCAGCAGGTCGACGCGCTGGACCGAGGACAGGGTTTTCAGAAACCCGATCGAAGCGGCGATGTTCTCTTCGCCGTCGTTGACGCCGGCCACCAGCGGGATCCGGACCCGGATGGGTTTGCCGTAACGATCCAGGCGCCGCAGGTTCTCCAGGATGAGGCCGTTTCCGGATTTCACGAAGCGGCGATGGACCGAGTCGTCCATGGTCTTCAGGTCGTAGAGAATCAGGTCGGAGAGCAAAGCGGCCCGGGCCAGGACGTCTTCGTTCGCCAAACCCGAAGTGTCCAGCGCCGTCGAAAACCCGCGGGCCTTCAATTCCTCCAGGAGGGCGATCGCGAAAGCGGGCTGGGCCAGCGGTTCGCCGCCGGACAAGGTCACACCGCCGCCCGACTGCTCGTAGAAGACGTTGTCGCGCGCCGCCTCCGCGACGAGGTCGCCGACCGTCGTCCGCCTGCCTACGATCTCGAGGGCCTCGTAAGCGCAGGCGTCGACGCATTTTCCGCACAGGTCGCATTTGGACCGGTCGACGACGACCGGACCTTTGCCCGGACCGGGAGATATCGCCCGCGCCGGACAGACCTTGACGCAGGCGTAACAGCTCGAACATCGGGCTGAACGGGCAATCAATTCCGGGCTGCGGTCAATGCTTTCGGGATTATGACACCAGAGGCAGTGAAGCGGGCAACCCTTGAAGAAAATGGTCGTCCGGATTCCGGGCCCGTCGTGCAAGGCAAAGCGCTTAACGTCGAAGATGAATCCTTTTACGGATTCTCTCGGCGTCCGTTTCTTTTTGTGGCCCAAATTATTCTTCCATTTGTTTTATATTTAATTACTTATAAACTCTCATATCTAATATATCAAGAGGAAAATCATAAGTCAAGCCCCTGGAGGCGACTTATTTCAAATCAAATCACCCTTTTAAGGGTCAAACGCTCGTTCAGATTTTCTCCCCACAGAAGGGACAAACCAGCCATTCCGGCCGGATTTCTTTTCCGCATCGGGAACAGGCCGTCGGCCTTGCGGGCGATACCACAATCGGCGCCGTCACGGGCGGAGCCGCCGGGGCGCTTGGTTTCGCCTCAGGAGGCGGCGGAGGCGTTGGCGCATATTGTTTTACGGGCTTGCCGGCGCGAACAATGGCGTAAATGATGAGCCCGACGACATGGGTGAAAAAGACGATGACGGCCCAAAGGGCCCCTCCCATCCCCCGTTTTTCGGCGTCGCGATATACCCAGATGATGACCATAACCCAGAAAAACAGGAAAATCAGGCCGAAGAAACCGGCAAAACCGGCCCACGGCCAAAACCACGACCCGCCCCGGTCGAAGAAGGATGACCTCAGGCCGTGCCCGACTCCGTCGACGATCCCCAGGGGGATCAGGATCAGCAGACGAAGGAGTCCGACGGCCATGAGTACGGCCAGGATGACGATAACGACACCGAGGGTTTTCGCCGAAGAGGAATTCATTTTTTCTCTCCCGATTTTATAAACGAAAAACCGGCGAAAAAGTTCAGCGCAGGACGAGGTTCTCGACAAAAAACTCCATCATCCGTTTTTGACCGAGAGCACTATGTCCCAGGTCGGGCCCGACCTGGACTTCAAAACTCTTACCGGCGTCCTGGAGGGCCTTGATGAGCAGCATCGCGTTGGTCGGATGGACGTTGTTGTCCGCCGTACCGTAATAAATCATCAGCCGGCCTTTCAGGTTGTTCACATAGTTCATCGCGTCGCCGGCCTCATACCCGGCCTTGTTTTCCTCGGGGATCCACATGTACCGTTCGGTATAGATGCTGTCATATTGGAGCCAGGTCGTGACAGGCGACTGGGCGCAGGCGGCGGCGAAGACATCCGGATACCGGAGCAGGGCCATCGCCGAGGCATACCCTCCGTAGGACGTACCAAAAATCCCGACGCGTTCTTTGTCGATATAAGGCCGGTCCCGGAGCGACTTGACGCCGGCGGCCTGGTCGTCGACCTCGACGACACCGAGCTTCAGGTAGATGGCGTCCAGGGCGCGTCTGCCCCTCCCCACGGCGCCCCGCGAATCGAAGGAAGCCACCAGGAAACCGAGTTCCGTGATCGCACTGGGCATCACGAACGTTTCCCGGGCACCGTTGGACTCCGGGCCGGCGTAGACGCTCACGAGAAGGGGATATTTTTTCGACGGGTCGAAATTCGAGGGAAAGAAAAGAAGCCCGTAAAGACCGGTCGTCCCGTCGGCCGCCTTGAAAGAGAATAGTTCGGCCTTTTTGAGCCCGAGTTCGTTGAACTTCGAGGTGTCGCTCCGGGCTAGTTCGGCAACGATCTTCTCCCTGGCGCCGACCAGCCGGGTGAACGGCGGAACGTCGTGGGTCTGGCAGGTGTCCAGGTAATATTTGCCGTCGGGCGAAAGATCGATCGTATGGTTGTAGGCCGGATCCGTCAGCCGGACATCTTTCTTTCCGTCGAGCGAGACCCGGTGCAACTGGAGCATCATGTCGTTGGCCCCGTCCCGGGCCATATAGCTCAGGCTTTTATCCTTTTCGTCGATCCGGACGATTCCGGCCACCTCGAAGGGATGTCGGGTCAGGGTCGCGAGCAACGTCCCCGAGAGGTCGTAGAGATAGTAGTTTTTGAAGCCGGTCCGGTCCGACACCCAGACGAACCGCTTTCCGTCCTTGAACCACTGCATTTCCGGCGCGTTATCGACCCAGCCCGTGGGCCATTCCTCGCGGATGACGGTCCGGCATTTTCCGGTGACCGGGTTCGCGGCCGTGAATTCCATGATGTTCTGGCGGCGGTTTGTCCGGTTGAAAAGAAGCTCTTTGGAATCCTGAGACCAGGAGACATTATAGACATAATATCCGACGACGTCGTTTTCGAACGGTTTGCCGTCCCGAACGTCGATCGCCGTAATTTTTTTTGTCGTCAGGTCATAAACGAAGATATCAGCGACGGGATTGGGCTGGCCCGCCTTGGGATAAGCTTCGATGTCGGCCCTGGAATAGAGCCGGGTCTGGTCCATCTGCAGGAAGTAATCGGGGACCTTGCTTTCGTCGAACCGGTAGAACGCCAGCCTGGCGGAATCGGGGGACCACCACATGGCCGTGATCTGGTTCAATTCCTCGCCGTATACCCAGCTGGCCGTGCCGTATTTCGTCCGGCTTTTTTCGCCGCCGTCGGTCGTCACCGCGAATTCGTTTTTTCCGTCCGGCTCGCAGAGCCAGAGATTACGATCGCGGTAGAAGGCCTTGATTTTCGAATCGGGCGAGAGGACCTCAGTGAACTGGCGGCCGCGTTCCGGCCCGCCGGGGCGGCGGCGCCCCGCGTCTTCCGCCTCCGCCGGGGCGGAGCCGATCTCGGTCAATTTTTTCCGGCCGATATCGAAGCGGAACATCTTCCCATCGCGGGGGAATTCGAAGGCCTTGCCGCCTTCCTTCCAGGTCGCCCGAACGGTCCCGGGTTTGATCGATCCCCGGACTTGTTCGCTGATTTTGGCGTATTGATCGTAGCCGGCGTAGGTTTTGAGCCGGTCCTGGGCGCCGGCAAAGCCGGCGATCAGGACGGACAGGACGAAAATCACAAGACAGGCGCGGCGTGTAATCCTCATTTCAATTTCCTTATACGGGTGATTTAATGAAGCGCCCGTTCGTTATTTCACCGAAAACTTATGGATCGTCAGCGTTTTGTAGGTTTCTCCCGGCCGAAGCACGGTCGACGGGAAATTCGGGTGGTTGGGAGAATCCGGGAAATGCTGGGTTTCGAGGCAGAATCCCCAATACTTGCCGTAGACCTGGTCGGTCTTTCCGGTGATCGTTCCGTCCAGGAAGTTTCCGGAATAGAACTGGATCCCCGGTTCCACGGTCGAGATCTCCATCACCCGGCCGCTTTCTGACTCAGTGACCCGGGCGGCGAGGGCCATCGTCTTTCCGCCGCTCGTCAAGACGTAATTGTGGTCGTATCCGCCCGGAACGTCGGCGATCCGCGAGCCGATCGCGGTCGGCGTCGTGAAGCCCATGGGCGTCCCCTCGACGGGCGTCAGCGCCCCGGTCGGGATCAACCCGGCATCGACGGGCGTGTAGCGGTCCGCGGCCAGCAACAGCTCGTGGCCGAGGATGTCGCGCTGCCCGCCGGTCAAATTGAAATAGCTGTGATGCGTCAGATTGACGATGGTCGGCCGGTCCGTCTTCGCTTCGTAGGAAAC
Source organism: Candidatus Aminicenantota bacterium (assembly GCA_026393895.1). Taxonomy (GTDB): domain Bacteria; phylum Acidobacteriota; class Aminicenantia; order Aminicenantales; family UBA4085; genus JAAZPG01. Next base: position 10,905 of record JAPKZG010000080.1, on the reverse strand, counting down.
GATCAGCTCATTGTCGTCCGTCAGGACGTACGTCACGGCGATATCGAGGTTTCCGGGATAGCCTTCCTCGCCGTCCTTGCTCAGATAGGTGAACCGAACGCCGACCCCGGTCGAGTCTTGAACCGGCTCGGCCGCCCACAGGACTTTGTCGTAGCCCTTGACTCCGCCGTGAAGATGGTTTGCGCCGTCGTTGGTCGCCAGCGTATAGGTCTTCCCGTCCAGGACGAACTTTCCCTTGGCGATGCGATTGCCGTACCGCCCGACGATCGCCCCAAAATATGGGCTGGCCTTCAGATAGCCGTCGAGCACATCGTACCCGAGGACGCAATCGGCGAAATCACCGTTCCGGTCGGGAAGATCCAAAGAGACGAGAGTCGCCCCGTACGTCATCAGCCGGGCTTTCAGCCCGTTTTTGTTCGTCAGCGTGTAAAGATCGACGGCCGAACCGTCGGGTAGCGTTCCGAAAGGGGCTTTGAAAACGTTCATAGTTGTTTCTCCTTTCGCGGTCCCGGCGGCCGCCGACGAAGCCGGCGACTCGGCTTTCCGACAAGCCGTGATTCCAAAGACAAAAACCAGGCAAAGAACCATCGCCGTCCCGAAAATAGCAATTTTTCTCATGGAAGTGTCTCCTTTGGCCTGTCGCGTCTTCGCGCCGACCCGAAAATATACATTAAATATCAGATTTTTATTCTGAAAACAAATCCGACCGCGGGAAATCCGCTCACGGCACGATGGGTCCTGAACATCAGTCCAAGCCCGGGATTTCGAAAGATGGTGCGGAAGGGGGGATTTGAACCCCCATAGCCTTTCGGCCATAAGCTCCTGAGGCTTACGCGTCTGCCAATTCCGCCACTTCCGCACTCAGGAAGCAATGTATTATAAAGAGTCGCCGGCCTTCTGTAAAGGCCGGCCCGGCCCGTCTTCCGCCAGCTTGACAATCCCCGGCTCTCCCCTTATCTTTAACGTACATGACGCGTTCCTTGCTTTCGTTCAGCGTCGTTTCGGTCCTCCGTCTCCAAGGCATCCATCACCATTCTCGATAAGGAGGTTTCATGCCCTCTCAGTATCATGACCGGATTGTCGCCCTCAGCCGCTTTAACGGCGGCCCGTTTTTGACGACCTCGTTCTTTCTCGACACCGACCAATCCAAACGAACGCGCAAGGAGATTCTCCTGGCCGCCAAGAACATGATCGCCGGCGCGCGGGCGGACGTCGCCGCCCTGGACGCCGCCAAGGATAAAAAGGCCTCGCTGGAAAAAGACCTGACCGCCGTCGAAGCGTATTGCGGCGGAAACATGACCTCGGCATCTCCAGGGCTGGCGATTTACGCCTGCTCGGGAGCGGGATTCTGGGAAAAGCTCGACCTGCCCGAAGCGCCCCACGGCCGGATCGTTTTCGATCACAACCCTTACATCCGGCCTGTCAACCGCATCCTCGAGAACCGCCGCCGGTTCCTCGTTCTGATCCTCGACCGCCGGGAAGCGCGCTGGTACGAAATCTTCATGGGCCGCATCGGCCCGCTGGCGAGCCTTTCCTCGGACATTCCGAAAAAAGCGAAAAGCGGGGTCGAGGGCCAGGAAACCAAACGGATCGAACGCCATGTCGACGCCCTCGTCCACGGCCATCTCAAGCGGGCAGCCCAAATGACGTTCGACATCCTGAAGAAAAACGGCTTCGCCGGACTCTGGGTGGGTTGCGCCGATGTCCTCCACCGCGACTTCGAGGCGCTGCTTCATCCGTTCGTCCGGGAACGGATCAAGGGCCGTCTCAAGACCAAGCCGGCCGATCCCTTGGACAAAGTCCTCCACGAAGCCGAGGAGCTCGAACGGCAGCTGAAAGGCCAGGAGGAGGACATCCTCCTCAAAAAACTCGTCGGCGAAATCGAAAAGGGCAGCCGGGCCAGGTCCGGGCTACGCGATTGCCTCGCCGCCATCAACAAGGGCGAAGTTCAAACGCTCGTCGTGACCCGCCTCCACGCCGTTCCGGGAAAGCATTGCCCGCGGTGCAATCTCCTCTATTTAGATGAGCTCCGGTGTCCCTCCTGCGAGCGGAAAACCGAAACGCGGCCCGATATCGTCGACGAGGCGATCGAGGCGGCCCTCCAGCGTCACTGCGACATTAAATACGTCAACGCTCCTTCCAAGCTTGACCATTACGGCAAGATCGGGGCATTGTTGCGGTATAAAGCCTAGAGCCCCGGCCCGGAATTTTCCAGGTAAAACAAAAAAAGCCCCGCGGCCTCAAAGAGACCGCGGGGCCGGATCGATATCGCGCTCAGCCTTTGGCCGGCGTTTTTTCAAAGCTCACTTTTTCGAAAAGACTGTACATGACCGGAATGACGAACAGCGTCAGGAAAGTCGTCGTCGTTAATCCGCCGAGAAGGGTGATACCCAGGGGATTGCGCATTTCCGCGCCTTGTCCGCGGAGGACGGCCATGGGGAGCACGCCAAGAATGGTCGTCAGGGCGGTAAGAAGAACCGGCCGCAACCGGGTCACCGAACCTTGAAGGATCGCTTCCTTCTTGTCCATCCCGTCCCTTCGGAGCTGGTTGGTGTAATCGATCATGACGATGGCGTTGTTGACGGCCACGCCCGCCAGGAGGATGATCCCGATCCAGACCGGAAGATTGATCGGGCGGCCAGCGATCAGCAGGCCGAGGACGATGCCGATGAAGGAAAGCGGGATCGTGAACATGATAATGAACGGGTCTCGGAACGACTCGAACTGCGAGGCCATGACCATGTAGACCAAGAGGAGGGCCAGGGCGAAGACCCAGGCCAAAGTTCCGAAGGCTTCGGTCATCTGGGAATATGAGCCGCCGATCTCGACGAAGTATCCCGTCGGCAGCTGTTGGTCCAGCCCTTTCATCCGGGCTTTCACGTCCTTGACCACGCTTCCCAGATCGCGGCCGAGGATATTTCCGGTGACGGAAACACGGCGCGACTGGTTGTCGCGGGTAATCTGAATCGGTCCGGAGCCCGCCTCGACGTCGGCGACCTGGTCCAGGGCGACCGTCGTCCCCAAGGCCGTGGTGATGGGGATATTACGGATCGCCTCGATCGTTTTCCGGAACTCGTCCTTGAAGCGGACTCGAACGTCGTACTCCTCCCCCGCCTCCCTGTAGCGCGTGGCCACCTGGCCGAGGGTCGCAGTCTGGACGGCGGATTCGACCTGGGCGATCGTCAACCCGAACCGGGAGGTCTTGTCCCGGTCGATTTTCAGGTGGTATTCCGGCTTCGATTGCGAGAGCGTATGGGTCACGTCGCGGAGGCCGGGGACGTCCCGCAAACGGGCGACCAGCCCGTCGGCGATTTCCCGCAATTTCTCCAGGTCTTTCCCGTACAGCTTGATTTCGACCGGAGCGGCCGCACCGCCCATCATCGCCGCGGCCATGTCCATGGACTCGAACTTGACGCCCTCGAGCTTGGGAACCCGTTTCCGGATTTCTTCAAGCACCTGGGTGTCGCTGAGCTTGCGCTCGGATATCGGTTTCAAACCGACGAAAAACTGGGCTTCGTGCGGTCCGGAGGGGCTTCCCCCCATACCAGAGTCGGACGCGTTGTCCTCGGCCGAGGAGCCGACCTGGGTCGACGTGATCTGGACCTCCGGACGGCTGCGGATGACATCCTCGATCATGGTCACGACCCGGTTGGTTTCCTCGAGCGAAGTCCCGACCGGCGTCTTGACGCTCATGATCAACATGCCCCGGTCCATCGAAGGCATGAATTCCGTTCCCAGGATCGGAATCAGGGCCAGAGAGAGGGCAAACGCGCCGAACGCGCCATAAAGAACGGTTTTGCGATGAGTCAGGGCCCACTCCAGCGCCCGGCGGTATTTCTTCCGCGCGCCGTCGAAATCGCGGCCGATCGTTTTCTTGATCGCGCGGGTGTCGCCTTCCTTCCTCTGGAAGAGGACAGAGCCCATCGCCGGGACGACGGTCAGGGCAACGAACAGCGAAGCGACCAGGGAGAAGACTACGGATAAAGCCAGCCCGCGGGTCAGAATCCCGGTGATCCCCGTGGCGAAAGCCATGGGGAGGAAGACGACGATCGTCGTCAGGGTGGAAGCGGTGATGGCCATCCCGACCTCGGAGGCGCCGATCCTGGCCGCGGTTTTGGCGTCCTTTCCTTCTTGGACGTGGCGGAACATGTTCTCGATGACGACAATGGAGTTGTCCACCAGCATTCCAATGCCCAGGGCGAGACCTCCCAGCGTCAGGAGGTTCAGCGTATAACCGGCGAAATAGAGGGCGATGAACGTCGTAATGATCGAAAGCGGAATAGACACGCCAATGATCAGCGTCGGTCGCCAGTTCCACAGGAAGAAGAAGATGAGGGCTACGGCCAACAGGCCGCCCTGCCAGGCGGTATTCGCGGTATCCTTGGTGACGCCCTGGATCATGTCCGACTGGTCCATGATCGGGAGAAACTTGATGTCGGAAGGCAGGGTTTTCTTGAGGTTCTCGAGCTCGGCTTTCACGGCTTTGCCGACCAGGGCCGTGTTGGCCCCGGACCGCTTGCTGACCATGAGAAAAACGGCCTTTTGGCCTTCAATCCGGCTGATGTACCGTGTTTCCTTCATCGTGTCCTTGACCTCGGCCACGTCCCGCAGATAGATGGGCTGGCCCTTGGAGGTTGAACCGACAATCGTGTCGCGGATGTCATCCAGCGAGGCGAACTCGCCGATCGTCCGGACGAGGTAATCCGAGTGCCGTTCCACCAGGTGGCCGGCCGGCATGTTCTGGTTGCCGGCCATCAAGGCCCCGAGAACCCGGTCGAACGACAGGGCGAAGGAGGACAGGGCGTCCTTGTTCACGTCGACAAGGATTTCCCGGATATCCATGGAATACGCCGTTGCGGCAGCGACGCCGTCGATGCGCTCGAACCGGCGGGCAATCTCGTCCTCGACGATGTCCTTTAATTCCGAATTCGGCCGGGCCCCGGTGACGCCCCAGAAAATGACCGGGATTTGGGACATGTTGAATTTGACCACGAGCGGATCGCTCGCGGCTTTCGGCAGATAGGCCTTGTAGAGCCCGATCTGGTCGCGGAGATCCTGAGCGGCGAAATCGAGGTTGGTCCCCCATTCGAATTCGACCTGGACGGCCGACGTCCCTTCGGAAGTGGTCGAGGTGACCTTCTTGACCCCGTTGACCGAGCTGACGACCTGCTCGATGAGCTTGGTGATCGAGTTTTCGATGTCCTCCGGGGCCGCTCCCCCGTAGGTGGTGATGACGGAAACCGTCGGATACTCGAGATCAGGGAAAAGATCCAGGCCCAATCTCATGAACGAAATCGCCCCGGCGACGACCAGGATCAGGGCGATCATGGCCGTCGAAACGCGGCGATTGACCGCAAAATCAGGGAGTTTCATGCTATTTACCTTTTGATTTCGACCGGTGTTCCTTCGACGAGGCCGTAGTTGCCCTCGACGATAACCTGGTCGCCTTCCTTCAGGCCTTCGACGACCTCGATCAGGGTCGTGTTTTTGAGACCCAGCCCGACCATCCGCTTGACCGCCTTCCCGTTTTCGACCACAAATACATAGGAATCGGACAGGATGGCTTTCTGGGACACGGCCAGGGCATTGTCATGCGAGTTGACTTCGAAAATAACGGATCCGAACGTGCCCGGCCGGAGGACTAGCCCGGGATTGTCGGCCAGAATCTCCACCCCGAATTTCTTGGAGAGCGGGTCGGCCGCCAGGTTGACGACGGAGACGGTCCCAGTGACCTCGGCCGGACCCGATTTGACGACGGCCTTCTGGCCGCGGGCCAGACGGGCGATATCATCGGGAGTCACCTCGACAGTAATTTTGACCCGGCTGTAGTCGACGAGGGTCACGACCCCGCCGCTTGCGGCGCCGTAACCGCCCATCATCGGGTTGATGACGTCCCCGACTTCGGAGTTCCGGGAGGCGATGACGCCGCTCCAGGGAGCGGTCATGACGGCCTGGTCGAGGGCGTGGCGGGCAAGGTCGACGGTCGCCCGGGCCTGGGCGGCCTGGGCGCGGGCCGCTTCATCGGCAAGCTTGACCTGTTCATATTGGGTGTCGGAAACGGCTTTTTCGGCCATCAACCGGTCCATCCGCTCTTTGTTGCGGGCGGCGTTCTTGGCGTTGGCCTCGGCCACGGCCGCTCCGGCTTCCGCCTGTTGGAGTTGGAGACGAATGGAGGCCGTATCCAATTCGGCCAGGAGCTGGCCCGCCTTGACGAATTGGCCTTCCTCTACGAGGATGCGGGCCACTTTTCCGCCTGTCTCGGGCGTGACGTTGATTTTCCGGGCCGCCTCGACGACGCCCGTGTAGATGAGCTTTTCCGAAACACGATGCCGGACGACGGTTTCGACCTTGACCGGCATGGTTCCGAGGGACGCCTCCGCGGCCGAAGCGCCCGACGACGCGGCGGCGGGCTGCTTCGCCTTCTTGCAGGCGGACGGGACGAGGAGGGCGATCGCGACGATCAGGACGGGGAGCAAACGATTTTTTAACATGGTGAAACTCCGTTATTTTTCTTCATATCGATCCGAGCCCGTCCCGACCGATTTCTCGATCTGGGCCAGAGCGACGGCATAGTCGTAAAGGGCTTGAACCTGATTGGTCTTGGCCTGGGACAAAGCCACTTGAGCCGAGCTGACGTCGAGGTTCGTAGCCAAGCCCTCGGAATAATTCAACTCCGCGATCCGGACGGCTTCCTGGGCCTGCTCGACGTTTTTCTCCTGCGAGAGGAGCGACTCGCGGGCCTGCCTCAAGGCCAGGACGGCTTCCTGGACCTCGAACTTAACCGATTCGATCAATCCTTTCTGGCTGTATTCCAGCTGCCGGAGGGCGGCCTTCGCCTGACCGACTTTCGCCGAGTTGGCGAAGCCGTTGAACAGGGGAATATTCAGGACAAGATTGACCTGATAGTAGCTTTCCCAATTGCTCCGGGATAAGTTCAGGACATTGGACCAGTAATTGTAGGCGCCGCCTATCGCAACGGTCGGTAGATAAGCGCCCTTGTTCAATTTGACCATCTCCGCGGCCATCAGCTTTTGATATTCGATCTGGTTGATTTCGGGCCGGTGGGTCAACGCCTCGGCGATGTTTTCGTCGACGTCCGATTCCACGGCCTGGAACGTCAATTCGCCTTTGAACTCGACGGGCTGGGCCAGGTCGATCCCGAGCAGCATTTTCAACCCGATTTCGGCCGTGTCGATGGCGTTGCGGGCCCGGATCAATTGCGGCTTGAGGTTGGCCAACTGGACCTCGGACCGGAGCAGGTCGAACTTCGAGGCCATGCCGACTTCATACAGGTTCTTGACGTTCGTATAATGCTTCTCGGCCAGGGTCACGCCCTCATCGGCTACGGTGACGAACGAGCGGGCCAAGAGGTAGCCGAAAAAGGCCTTCTTGACGTTGAGGACGGTCTCCTGCCGGGACTGCCGGATCGCCTCGCGGGTCGCCTCGAGGTTGTAGTTCGCGGTTTTATATCCCGCGATGAGACGCCCGCCGGTGAACAGGGGCAGGCTGAAGTTCAAGGCGAAAGTGTATGCCCTGGTGAAATCCATTTTGACCTTCGTCGGGGGTTGTCCGGGCACGAGCGACGGAAATTCGATGGAGAACACCTTCTTGTCCAGAACATCGGTGCCGGAGGCGTTGACGCTCGGGAAAAAGCCGGCGACCGCCTCCTTGACGGCGGCCGAGGCCTGGTCTTCCCGGGCCAGGGCGGCCTGGTAGAAAGGATTTTGCTTGAGGGCGAGACGAAGGCTGTCGTCCAGGGTGAGCACCATCTTCTCCTGAGCGGTCGCCGTCCCGCAAAGGACGACCGCCAGGATCAGCAGAGCGGAGGGGATTCGAATGCGGTTCATGGATTTATCTCCTTAATCGTTGACCTGTTATTCGGCCTTGATCCCGCGCAGGATGTACCCGTGAATGTCCAATACGTCTTTTTCGAGATCCGGTTTGGATTCGCGGAAGAATTGGTCGTGTTGGTATCCCTGGATCACGGCGCGGAGAAAAAAGGTCGCGGAAGCCAGGGACATCGGACGGAAGACGCCGGCGGCGACGCCTTTTCGGAGGAACGTTTCCACCTGACCGGTGATGGCCCGACGGGCGGCCAGCATCCGGCGGAAGAAAACACGCGCCGCTTCGGTTCCCGGGTTGCCCTTATCGTCTACAAAGACATGGACCATCCGGAACAGCGACCGGTCCACGATAAAAGCGCGGTAGAGGTTGTCCTTTTCGGCTTGATAACGGAAGACTTCCCGGAGGAGGGCCAGGAGTTTGGCTTCGGGCTTCAGAGGACCCCCGACGATTTCCTTGAGCCGGACGTCCAGGTCCTCCAGGAAATGGATCATGAGTTCGAAGACGAGCTCGGACTTGCTCCGGACATACTTGTAGAGCGTGGCCTTGGAAAAACCGGCTTCCGCCGCCACGTCGTCCATGGAGGCCGCATTCATTCCCTTTCGGCAAATGACGGCTTCCGCCGCATGCAGGATGGCTTCGCGGTTCGAGCGGCGGCGCTCGATCTCCCGGATGCTCCGTTTCTCGGATAGAGATCCTTCGTCCTTCTTGGGTGTCATTTTTAAACCTATCAGTTTAGTGATTAAACCCGCGAGTATACCACGCTAGAATAGCAATAGCGGCCGGCATTGTCAAGTGGACACTATTAAGGGGGAACCCTTTCCTGGGTTCCCCCTAAGTCCTCCCCGCCTTTGGTGCGAGGGCGGGCTTTGCAGTCCTCCCCACGCTTGGGTGCGAGGGCGGGCTTTGCAGCCCTCCCCGCCCTTGGCGTGAGGGCATTATGATAATCGGGAGGCACTCCCTTTTCTGGATTTCTGAGCATTGAAGGGCGATTGGAAATGCCCCGTCGTTCGTCCTACAATAGAAAGGTATGCGAACGATTCCGACGATCCGACGGACAGCGGTCGGAGTCTGGCTGCTTTTGGCTGCCGGACTTCTTTCATCCGGCCGGAAGCCCTGGCCCCCTACCCGGGACGCATGGGACATCAAAATGACGATCTCGGTCAAGGGCGAATACGCCCTGGAAGGCCGGGAGCGCGCCTCAGGCCGATACCAGATGACGTTCGTCTGGACGGGCGGGCTCGAAACCGACGGAGACGATTACATTCTCGTCCACGGCCGGAGCGACCTCGCGGAGTGGAAGGCGGAGGAGTCCGTGACCGGACCGGACGGAATCCGTCTTCTAACGACCGGAGACTTCGGCGAAAAACCCGAGTTGAACGTCGCCTACGTCCTCAGAAAGGACGGCGTCCTTCATTTGAATTTTCTCATCCGGGGATTCGACGTCCCCCGTTCTCTTCCCGCGGACGCGTTTTATCTCCACCTTCCCGCTTCGGCGGAAAACTCGGACCGTCCGGGCGGGCTGAATTACGGCGTTTTCGTCAAAAAAGGCTCGAACGCCGTCGTCCTGGACGATCCCTGCTCCTCTCCGAAAACCCGGGAAAAGAAGTTTCATTGGACCTGGCTTCACCGGACCATGGTTTTCCGGGAAAACAAGGCGCTTTTTGAAATGAATCGCCACGAGGCGGACGTGACCGTCGTCGTGACTCCTCAAAACGAAACAACCGCCGGCCGGATCAGGCCCGTGGGTGAAACTTGTCGTAAACCCGGCGAAGACGGTCCCCGCTGACGTGGGTGTAGATCTGGGTCGTCGTAATCTGGCTGTGGCCGAGCATCATCTGGACGGAGCGTAGATCGGCGCCGTGCTCGAGGAGGTGCGTCGCGAACGAATGACGCAGGACGTGCGGGTAGACCTTCGCCTGAAGACCGGCCGCCCGGGCATGGCCCTTCAGCATTTTCCAGAAGCCCTGGCGGGTGAACGGTCCGCCCAACCGGGTGAGAAAGAGCGCCTCGGTGTTTTTTCGGGCGAATTCCGGCCGGGCTTTTTCCAGGTAACGGCCGACGGCGGCCACGGCCGATTTCCCCATGGGAACGATCCGTTCCTTCGCCCCCTTGCCCCGGCAGAGGATGAATTCGTCCTTCAATCGGACGTCGGCCAGCCGGAGGCCGACAAGTTCGGAAGCACGCAAGCCTGAGGCGTACATCACCTCGAGCATCGCCCGGTCGCGGAGGCCGCGGGAATCCGCGGGATCCGGCTTTCCCAGGAGTGCTTTCACCTCGGCTTCGGACAGATACTTGGGCAACGCCAACCACGTTTTCGGCGAGGTCAGATGGATCGCGGGATTCTTGTCCAAACGCCCGTCGAGGAGAAGAAACCGGTAAAAGGCCTTGAGGACGGAGATCCGCCGGGCCAGAGAGCGCGGGGATAGGCCCGCTTTGCTTTCGTTCCGGACAAAGGCCGCGAGGTCCGACTCGCGCGCCCGGTCCCAGGAGATCTTTTCGCGGCCGAGAAATAGAAAGAATCGGCCGAGGTCTTGGCCGTAGGCGGTCCGCGTGTTGGGCGATAATCCCTTTTCGACCGTCAAAAAACGAAGAAATTCCTCCCGGATGTCGGCGGAGGGCGGAGCCGAAGTCATTCGAGAAAGGACAAGTTTTCGCGTTCCCGGCCTATCGTGGTCAATGGGCCGTGGCCCGGGAGGACCTTGATCTCGTCGGGCTGCGTCATCAACCGCTCGCGGATGGACTTTTCGATTTGTTTTTGGTCCCCTCCCGGAAGGTCAGTCCGCCCCACGCCCTCGAAAAAGAGCGTGTCTCCCGAAAGGAGGAAGCCGTCGGCCAGAAGGCTGATGCTTCCGGGCGAATGCCCCGGCGTGTGGATGACGCGGAGCGTGCCGCTGCCTATTTTGATCTCGTCGCCGTCTTTGACGAATTTATCGACCGGCGGAGAATCCTTCGCCCCGATAAAGAGGCTCAACTCAAGCTGGTTGAGCCGCGGCGGGCGGTCCTTGTCGCCCGCGTGCATATAGAGGGGAATGTCGTACTTGTCCTTCATGTCCCGGTTGG
>JAPKZG010000028.1 GCA_026393895.1 Candidatus Aminicenantota bacterium | reverse complement strand
GGCGCGGAGAACCCGGGCCAGATGATGGTGTTCCGATCCCCGCAAAACGGCCGAAGACCCGGCCACGTTCGCCCGGGGCAGGAAAAAATATTCGGAAGTCAATGACGTCCTATCGGGGGCCGGAGGATTTCCGCCGGACCGCTCCGCCGTCCAATCGATCCAGATTTTCCCGCCGCGATTCGGCCAGACGCCGCAGGAGTTCTTTTTCGTCTCCCGTCAAATCCGCCGGCGTCCGGACGTCCACCTTGATGAACAAATCCCCCGTTCGGTGACGCGTCATGTCCTTCAACCCGCATCCTTTCAGACGGAAGATTTCGCCGGATTGGGTTCCGACCGGAATCTTGAGTTTTTCCGTTTTGCCCGAAAGGGTGGGGATTTCGGCCGTCACGCCGAGGGCGGCCTGACTGAACGATATCGACAGTGCGCAAATCAGGTTGTTCTCCTCCCGTTCGAAGATGTCATGGGCTTTCACCCGGATATCCACGTATAGATCGCCCCGTCCCGCGCCCGGGTCCCCCGCCTCCCCTTCCCCGATCATGCGGAGTCGGACGCCGTCGACCACCCCCGCCGGAATGCGGATTTTCAGCGTCCGCTTATGCGTTATTCGTCCCCCGCCATGACACTCAACGCACGGCACGGAGATCACTTCGCCTGTCCCCCGGCAACGCCCGCAGGTGCTGGCTACGCTGAAGAAACCCTGGTTGTGGCGGATCTGGCCGCAGCCGCCGCAGGACGGACACACGGACGGGCGGGTTCCGGCCCGGGCTTTCGACCCGCCGCAGGACGGACATAATTCGGCCCGCTGAAGGGAAATATCCTTCTCGACGCCGGCGGCCGATTCCTCGAGCGTAATTTCGACCGCGAGTCCCAGATCCCTGCCCCGGGCCGCTCTGGCCTGCCGCGACGTTCCTCCGAAGCCGAAATTGAATCCAAAAAAGTTGCCCAGGATATCCTCGAATTCCTCGAAGACCGAACCAGTGAATCCTTCGAAACCGGAACTTCGGAGGCCTTCAGGGCCAAACCGGTCGTACGTTTCCCGCTTTTGAGGATCGCCCAGGACGCTGTAGGCCTCGGCCGCCTGTTTGAACCGTTCCTCACAGCCTTTGTCTCCTGGATTGCGGTCGGGATGGTATTTCAGGGCCAGTTGCCGGTAGCTTTTTTTTATTTCCTCGGCGCTGGCCGCCCGGGATATTCCCAAAATTTCGTAATAATCGTTTTGATGCATGAGTGATCGTATCAGTCCGCCCGATGTTTCTCCCGCGCAATGATGCCGTCCACCTGCTGCTTGCTTAACCCCGACGAGGATTGGACGATGATTTTCTGCTCCCGTCCGGAGAGGACATCGCGGGCCGACACCTTGACCATTCCGTCGGCGTTGATCTCGAACGTCACGTCGATCTGGGGGACGCCGGCCGCGGCGTCCATGATCCCGACCAGGTCGAACATTGCCAGGGAGGTGTTTTCCGCGGCCCTGAGCCCTTCGCCCTGGAGAACGTGAATCCGGACCCGTCGCTGATTGTTTTCGACCGTGGTAAAGGCCTTCGTTTTCCGGCAGGGAATTGTCATATTTTTATCGATGACCTTCTCAAAGAATCCCTTTTCCGTTTCGATCCCGAGGGACATGGACGTCACATCGAGGAGGAGGATGATGTCCTTCGTCCCGTTCCCCTCGAGAATGCCCGACTGGATGGCCGCGCCCAGGGCGACGCTCTCATCGGGGTTGATCTGCGTGTTCGGCGTTTTGCCGAAGAATTCCTCCACTTTTTTTCTGACCAGCGGCATCCGGGTCTGCCCGCCGACGAGCAGGATCTCGTCGACCTTATCGGCGGCGAGGTTGCTTTCATGAAGAACCTTGTCCATCAACGGCAGAGTCCGTTCCACGAGGTCCCGGGTCCATTCTTCCAGGTTCGACCGGGTAATGGACACCTGGAGATGTTTGGATCCGGAATCGTCCGAGGCGATGAAAGGCAGGTTGATTTCCGTTTCCGATGTGAACGACAGGTCCCTCTTGGCCCGTTCGGCGGCTTCCTTCAGCCGTTGGAGGTTGTAGGGGTTGGAGCCGAGGTCGATTCCGTGCTTGCTCTGAAAATCGGCCCGGAGGCGGTCGATGATCCGCTGGTCGAAATCCTCGCCGCCGAGATAGTTGTCGCCGGCCGTCGCCAGGACGTGAAAGACGCCGCCGCTGATTTCGAGCAGGGTGATGTCGAAGGTTCCCCCGCCGAGGTCGTAGACAGCGACCAGACCGTCGGGGTTCCGGTTGAGGCCGTAGGCCAGGCTGGCCGCGGTCGGCTCGTTGATGACTCGCAAGACTTCCAACCCGGCGATCCGGGCGGCGTCCTTGGTCGCCTGGCGTTGATGGTCGTCAAAATGGGCCGGGACGGTGATCACACATTCGGTGACGGGTTCGCCGAAATACGATTCGGCGCAACGCTTCAGATAGTTCAGAATGTGGCTCGACGCTTCCTGGGGCGTGACGGTCTGGTCTCCTACACGAATCATCACGTCCCCGTTGGGAGCTTCGGTCAGGTCGTAGGTAAGCCGCCGTTTGGCTTCCTCGACGGCCGAGGAGTTGTATTTATGGCCGATGAGCCGCTTGATGGCGAAGATCGTTTTATCGGGATTGGTCAGGGCCTGGCGGGCGGCGAGGTTCCCGACGAGGATTTCCCCGGACGAGGTTAAACAGACCATCGAGGGCGTTGTCGCCATTCCCTCCAGGTTGGGGATGACTTTGGGCCCGTCGGGAGTGAGATGGGCGACACAGGAAAACGTCGTACCGAGGTCGATTCCGATGACGCGGTTCATGTCAATCTTTCTTGGGCAACAGCACTTTGACCAGCGCGGGGCGGAGGAGCCGGTCGTTCAACATGTATCCCTTCTGAAGTTCCTCCCCGACCATCGGTTCCTCGATTCCCTCGGCTTCTTCGGTCACGAGCGCCTGATGGACCGTCGGGTCAAACCGTCCGTCGGGCCGCTCGATGGGCGTGACCCCGCGTTTGGCCACCAGGTCGATCATCTGTTTGCAGATCAGTTCGATGCCCTCACGGAATCCGTCCGTGGTGTCTTGGACCTGAAGGGCCCGTTCGAGATTGTCGATGGCGTGAAGAACGTCCTTGAGAACGTCCGAGAGGGCGAACTGGAAATATTCGTTTTTTTCGCGTTCCAACCGTTTGCGCAGATTGTCCGTTTCGGCCAGCGTCCGAAGCGTTTTATCCTTCCATTCGAGGATTTCTTTTTGGGCGGTCCGGGCCGCCTCGCGGGCGCTTCCCGTCTCCTCAGCCCGACGTTCGACTTCCTTCTTCAATTCCTCGATTTCCGCCTTGAGCGTCTTGATTTTGAAATGATCCTTGTTGTCCTTGTGCTCCGTCGCTTTCTTTCGGACGGCGTTTTTTAAATCGGAAGGATGCTCCGTCTCCGCGGCGGCGGGAACCGCTTCCTTCTTTTCCGGCGCCTCGGCGGCGACGGAGTCGTCCTCGGCGGGCGGAAGACACGGTTTTTGTTCTTCGTTGTGGGAATCGTCTTGGGGCATGGGCTTGTGTCCTAGGAACTCGCCCGCGAAATCGTCTGACTGATTTTTTGGGCGACGTTGTCGACCAGGGGGATGATTTTCCGGTACGGGATGCGCTTGGGGCCGATGATGCCGAGCGAGCCAAGGACCTGCGTCCGGTCCCCGTAATGAGACAGGACCAAGGCGCAGTCGGAAATCGCCGGTAGGTTGGATTCCGACCCGATCAGGACCTTGACCCGGTCCAGGGCGATGAATTCCGAGAGCAGTTTGGCCAGGGAAGCCTTCTCCTCGATGTTTTGAAACAACGTTTTCAAGCGGGACATGTCGCCCCTCTCAAACTTGCCGATGAGTTTCGAGGCCCCCTGGACGATGATCGGATCATCCAGGTCGTCCTGCCGGATCGAAGCCTTCAACAGGTTGATCAGCCGGGACAGGGCCCGTTCGAACTTGGAGGTCGATTTGCCCAGTTCCTCGAGGATGCAATCCCGGGTCTGGGACAGCGTCCGGCCGGCGAACGACGCGTTGATGTATTGGGAGGCCCGGTCGAGCTCGATCTGGTCAAACGTCGTCTCGGTCGGGACGATCTCCGTCAGGACCAGCTGAAAGGGCGTCATCAGGATGATCATCACCTTGCCCGGGGCTATCTGGATGAAACGGATGTGATGGAAATGAATGCGGGAGATCCGGGGTTGTATCACAAAACCCAAACTATCGGATTGGTCGGCAAGCACCCGCGAGGCCTGGTGCAGCAGGCCCGGGAGGTCGCCTTTGTTGATCGAGAGGTCCTGAGCGAACAGGTTGATCCGGTCGAAGGTCAGGGGAACTCCGTCCAACAGGCTGTTAACGTAAAAGCGAAGGCCGCGGTCCGTGGGGATCCGGCCGGACGAAGCGTGGGGTTGCGACAAGAGTCCCTGTTCCTCCAGGCGGACGAAGATGTTGCGGATGGTGGCCGGGGAATCCGTCAGGATCCGCTTTTGATGGATGGCCCCCGAAGAGACGGGCGAGCCGGTTTTGAGATAGAGCTCGACGGAGGCGGACAACACCGCCCGGTCCTTATCTCTCAACTCCTGCATTTTCATCATCGTCCGGGAAAATTTTATAAGAGGACGGCGAACGTGTCAACGCCGGGACTCCGTTGGAGGGGAACCCTTCTTGAGTGTTCCCCTCCAACGGACAGCCGCTCCGTCCCTTTGGACGCGGAGCTTGTCCTGCTACCCTTCCGAGGAAGCCTTTCGCGCTGATCTATCTAAGTTGGGCACACTTTGACTTCCGCAAGGTCGTTGCTGCGGAGGTCCTTTATAAAAGAACGGAAGAGAGCGATCATCGAGAACGTGGATATAACAAATTGCTTTTATAAAAGCCGCAGTCCGGCGTAGGCGACGACTTCCCGGTCGTCGCCCGTGATTTCGCCGGAATTCGTGTAGGCGACGAGCTCGGCCCGGGTCGCGCCGAGCGCTTGGGCCGCGACCATCACGGCGGCCGTTGGCAAAACGCCGCACATGCTGATATCGTTTTCCATAACCGTTTCGACAAGGCCTTTCGCCCGGGCGGCGCTGATGTAATGGCTCATGTCCGTGCTGGCCACGAGAAGGACGTCCTCACCGCTTTCCCGGATCGCCCCGGCAATCGCCTCTCCCGCTTCCCGCAATTGGGAAAAAACCGCCCGGGCGGATACGTTGATCGGAACGATCGAGATATCCTTCAGGAAATACTGGAGGAACGGAATCTGGACTTCCAACGAATGCTCCGGCGCGTGGGACGCCGGGTCGACTATCATCAACGGACACTTCGTCTGAATCGCGGCGGCGAGCGGCGAAGCCACCGGCACGGTCCCCAAGGGCGTTTCCCACTGTCCCTCGGTCATGATCGCGAACGCCGGCCGTTGCGGCCGGTGCGCCGGCGCCAGGATCACGAACGTTTCCGGCAACTCGACCGAGGAATAAACCGCAGCCGCGACTGCGCCCGAATAAATGTACCCCGCGTGGGGGCAGACGACGGCCCGAGCTTTCACTTTTTCCCGGTTCGGATCGACCAGCAAACCGATCATCCGCCGGAGTTCGGCGGCGTTGCCCGGGTAAAAAGAACCGGCGACCGCGGCTGCGCGTTTCATGGCTTTTATGTTTTTTCTCGTTCCTCGCGGAAAACGATTCCGCGGGATTTGAGTTCGCTTAAAATCGGACCGTAAATATCGGCGAAAACCGGGGTCATCACTCCGGTCCGTTTCAGGCGGTTCTCCAGGACGAGGTTGACCGCGGCGGCCGCCGGAAGGCCGACCGTCCGCGACATGGAACTGTCCCCGCCAGGTATTCCGTAATCGATGAGAGTCGAGACAATCCGTTCCGACGTTCCGTCGGGGTAGGCCGCCCGGAATTCATGCCGGAGAACGATCATATCTCGTTCCCCGGTCTCATACTGCATTTTGGCCAGCATCATTTTTTCCAGGAGATCGATCGGCGAGCCGGATTTTCCCGGGAGCGGCCCGTCGTCAAACAGCCCGAGCCAAGCCATTCGGTCCAGGAGTTTCGCCGCAGGATCGATCTTCCAACGGGCGGCGAGTTCGTTGCGAAGATCGGCTTGATCGGGAAGACCGGCCGTCCGAGCAAGGAACGCGCGTCGGGTCAACCCGGTCCAATCCGATTCCTTGGCGTCAAGAAGTCCCCAATCACCGATCTTTTTCAGAGTTTCGCACCACCCCGGCCATCGGAACGTCCCACGGAACATGTCCAGGGCTTCGGGAACTCCGTAGGTTTCCTTATACGAAATGGAATTTCGGTTGGGATACCCCTCGAATGTCGCCAACCCGGGAACCGTGACCTTTTCGTAGCTGTCGAACAGACCGGCCGCGGGAATGACGACCTCCCGGCCGTCTTTGAGATAACGGGCCTCGTTTTTTCCGGCTAAAAGAACGCCCCTCGGGCTCCAAGAAAATTTATAACCGAACGGATTGGTGTTGGCCTCGGGCGCCGGCAGGCCGCCGCAATAGGAGCGGAAACCCAGGACGCGGCCGCCACGGCCCCGGATTTCATCGATAACCCGCATGGCTTCCATGTGGTCGATTCCGGGGTCCAAACCGACTTCGTTAACGAGAGCGATTCCTGCCCGCTTGGCCTCCGCGTCCAGAGCCTTCATGGCTTCGCTGACGTAGGAGGTCGTGACCATGGGCTTTTTCCGGCTGAGACAAACTCCGGCGACGAGCGGGTGAAAGACGTAAGGCACCAGACTGACAACGACGTCGGCCGCGGCAATCTCCCCTTTCAGGGCGACTTCGTTTTTCAAGTCGAGGGCGAAGGCGCGGCCGCGGGGATGGGAACCGGTCAGCGCCGCCGCCTTGTCGGGTTCGATGTCGGCCACGGACACCCGGACATCGGCTTTTTCCAAAAAGAATCGGACCAGGGGGCCGGCGACGAACCCCGCGCCGAGGACAAGCACGTTTTTCATCGGAGTCTCCCTTTCGTTCGCGTTTCAGGATCTTATAAAAAGGACTGCATGTACCGGTAATCAGGAGTGAACTCGCCGCGGAACAGAATCACCGCTTTTTTGATCGGACCGGGTAATTCACAGGAGGCAAAATCGCCTGAAAAATCCGCATAGGCCATCGCCGGGACGAACGGCTTCAGAGTCTGGCTGAAGAAAACCGAAGATTCCAGGGGAATTTCGGCCGGAAGGTTGTAGACGGACATGACGACCGGGCCGGGGCCTTCGACCCCGTCGATCGCCGTGTCGCGGACCGGGTCATAGACGAAGACCGGATTGTGGGGATCGGTGTCCTTCACCGTACATTCGACTCCCCCTTCGATGTCGCACGAAATGTCCCCGATGACCTTCAATTTCGGACGGATCGGGCCGGCGTACAAGTCCCGGATGAAAACCTTGGAAACGAAATGCGGGTATTTCGGGGCCCAGTAGACCCCGTTAATGAGAAGATGGATGAAGGGCAGATAGGATTCCAGGACCGGGACGTAATTTTCCGGGTTGGCGTAATAATCCTGGAGGTCGAAGGGTTGTTTGGGATTCCGGGGGCGGACCAAGTGTTCCTCCCGGAAGACGATTTTGTAAAGACGGTGGGCGGAAAAATTCCCGGACGTAATGAAGGACGAAAATTCCTCCGCGGCGATTTCCACTTCCGGAAGAATATCGAAGATTTCCTGGGCGCCCTGAGAGACGTGGCCGTAGCCCGTGAAGCCACAGATGAAAGGAACAAGATGCTCCGGCAGGCCGTCCCGCCGGATCCCCTCCCCGATTTCGTTGATGGTTTCCTTCGCCTCCACCAAACTCAGATACTCGGTCATACGCCGCACGGAACCGAACGGATGCGGCAGGCCTTCGGCGTCCAGCCGCCGGGCCAGGGCCCAAAGGGATTCAATCATCCCGGCGGTGCCCGCCTGGCGGCCAAAAAAGACCAGGCGGCGCCCCTTCTCGTCAACGATCTTCTCGTAGTCGATCAGGGTGCATTTCACGTCCACCATGCGCCGCAGCATGGGCATATTGGCCTTTTGCCCCTTGATCGTATGGGAAAAGAAGATGTAGGTTTTGTCCTTCTCGAAAAAGGACTCGGGCATTTCCTTGATCCCGAGGATGATCGCGGCCCGCGAGATGTCCTCTTCGACTTTGGCGCCCTCGCGCTTGAAATCATCGTCGGCAAATACCCGGTTCGGAGAGGGTTGGACGACGAATCGCACGCCCTGCTCTTTCACGAGCTCGCGAATATGGCTGGGGATAAGGGCAACTCGTTTTTCGAAGGGGTTTCGATCCTCGCGGCGAAGAGCGATCAAGTTTTTCATAAATAACCCATAACTGATTGATTTAGGAAGAATTAGGTTATATTATGGCACAAAATCCGAACGCGGTCAAATCCGGTTCTTCTTTTTCGAAGACGGAGCCGTTATAATAAATAACCCATGATTCGCTTCCATAACACCCTCAGCGGACGGGACGAGGAATTCCGATCCCTCACCCCCGGCGAAGTCCGGGTCTATACCTGCGGGCCGACCGTCTACGACCTCCCTCATATCGGAAATTTCCGAGCGTACGTTTTCGAGGACCTGCTCCTCCGGTTCCTCCGGTTTTCCGGGTACAGGGTCGTCCAGGTCATGAACCTGACCGACGTGGACGACAAGACCATCCGTGGCGCGCGGACCGCCGGGGTTTCCCTCCGGGAATACACCGAACCGTTCACCCAGGCCTTTTTCGCCGGCCTCCGGATCCTCCGGATCGAGCCGGCCGCCCATTATCCCCGGGCGACCGACCACATCCCCGAAATGGTCGTCATCATCAAGGGTCTCCTGGACAAGGGCGTGGCCTATCGGAAGGACGGGTCGATCTATTTCAACATCGCCAAATTCCCCGCGTACGGACGGCTTTCCGGAATCGACGCCGACGATCTCCGGACGACGTCCCGTATCGGCGCGCGTCTCGAATCGGACGAATACGAAAAAGACAGCGCCCGCGATTTCGCCTTATGGAAAGCGCCGAAGGAAGGAGAGCCTTCCTGGGACACGGAAATCGGCCCGGGCCGGCCCGGCTGGCATATCGAATGCTCGGCCATGAGCTCCAAGTATCTCGGCCCGACGTTCGACATCCATTGCGGCGGCGTGGACAATATCTTCCCCCATCATGAAAACGAAATCGCCCAATCCGAGGCATACTTCGAAAAGCCGTTTGTCCGTTACTGGCTCCATTGCCATCACCTGGTCGTGGACGGCGAAAAGATGGCCAAATCCAAGGGCAATTTCTACACCCTCCGCGACCTTGTCGAAACCCGGGGCGTGGATCCCTCCGTCCTCCGGATGTTTCTCCTCTCCACCCATTACCGGAAGGTCCTGAATTTCACCTTCGAAGCGCTGGACCAGGCGGCGGCCGCCCTGAAACGCGTCAGGGATTTCGTCTATGAGCTCGAGCACCGCCCCTTCCCCGACGCCGAAACATCCGTGGCCGGCTCTTTGATCGCCGAAGCGGAGTCGAATTTCCGCAAGGGGATGGGAGACGACCTCAACGTTTCCGCCGCCTTTACAGCCTTGTTCGATTTGATCCGCAAGGCCAATTCGCTGATTCAAGAAGAAAAAATCGGGGCGAATGAGGCAAAAGCTCTCCTGTCCTTCGTCTATCAAGTGGACGGAGTGCTGGCCGTCCTTCCCGAACGCCGGGAAGACGAAATCTCCGACTCTCTCCGGACGAAAATCGAGGAACGCGAGCGGGCCCGGAAGGCCAAAAATTGGGCCGAAGCGGACCGCATCCGCAAGGAACTCCTCGAAGCGGGGATCGTACTGGAAGACACGAAGGACGGAATCCGCTGGAAAATCGTTCCGAAAATCGGCTCGAATTAGGCCGCCGCGGCGAAGAAGCGGCCGTCCGTTTTCTCATAGGAGAAGGATTCCGGATGATCGAAAGGGGGTACCGCTTTTCGCGCGGGGAAATCGACGTTATCGCCTATGACGGCCCGACCTTGGTTTTTCTCGAAGTAAAAACACGGACCGATCCCGACCGCGGTTTTCCCGAGGAAGCGGTGACATGGAGCAAACGCCGTCAAATCCGGAGAGTCGCGCTCGGGTATCTCGCCGAACATCCTGAATTGTTCGATGTCCCCTGCCGGTTCGATGTCATCGCCGTGGAATTTTGGGGTGACGCCCGGCCCATGGTCAGGCACTTCCGTAACGCATTCTGACTCTTTCGGAATGCGTATTACGGGTGCCAATCCCGGCCTTAGCAGGACAGGCAATCTTCCGACGCATTCTGACTCTTTCGGAATGCGTATTACGGGTGCCCATCCCCGGATCGACGGGACTATCGAAAACCCGCCCGTTCCGAGCGGGGAAACGCCGATCGTCCGTTCCAAGGCCGCCGTGAGGTTCGCCGACTGGTTTTGCCCGAGGGCCGCGGAGGACAACACCGTCGCGTCCGCCGGAATCCGGGCCGTGGGCTCCGGATAGCGAAGCGCCGTGACGACGATTTCCTCGTTTTGTCGGATCAGGGGAGCGCGCGTCAGATGTATCGGGATTCCGAAGGATTTCGCCTGGACCAGGAAGAGCCCGTCCGAGTAATCCGGATGGACGACCTCCAGGACGGTTCGATCGGCCTTTCCCAGGCTCAATATAAACGACCCGTCATCGCCTGTTATCGTTTTCGCGCCGCTTTCCCGATGCAAAACGACGGCCCCGGAGATCGGTTTCCCGACGACGCTCGTGACCGTTCCGGTGATCGCGGCCGTGCCGGCCACCGGGCCCGCCGAGGCCGTTGCGGCCTCTCAGAATGAGGCCGCAATAAAAAAACAAATAATCAGGATCTTATGTGCGGATAAACGGATGGAATTCATGAGCAGAATAGTAACCCTTCCCTTCGAAAATTGTCATCCGCCCGGAGGACAAATCAGGAACGAACCGAACCGATTCCCGGCCGTTTATGTTTCACGAAGACGTTCGACGGTCGATCGGTCCGGGCAATTTCGGAGGATCGCGCGAACCGTTTTTTTCAGGACCGGATGAACGGCGTCGGGCGCAATTTCCGCTAAAGGAACGAGGGCGAAACGCCGTTCGGCCAAACGCGGGTGTGGGATCCAGAGGTCCTTCGTTTGGATGATCGTGTCTTCAGCCAGGAGGATATCGATGTCGATCGGCCGTGGGCCGTCTTTCCGCCCCGATTTTCGACCCAATTCGGTTTCGATCGTTTTCGCCGCCTTCAAGAGCTCGAACGGGGAAAGCCCGGACTCGACGTCGATCGCTTGGTTGAGGAACCAAGGCTGTTTTTTATACCCGACCGGTTCGGTCTTGTAAATTGAGGACCGCCGGATGATCCGGATGCCCTCTTTTTTCAACCGGCCGGCCGCCACGGCGAAATTTTCGAGCGAATCGCCCGTATTGCTTCCGAGACAGAGAAAATACCTCATAAAATAATAGCTCCCCGTTCAGTTATAAGTTTCCTGGACCGTCCGGTCTTCCGTCATGAGTTCGCTGGCGATTTCCTCCATCTTCATGTCCCTCCAGAAAGAAAGCTTTTCGTGGGCTTGGGAGTACTTCAGGGGGATCGGATGCGTACCGATGACAACCGGGATTTCGAATTTCGTTTCGATGAATTCCTTGAACCGCCGGATGTTTGGGCACGGCGGAAACCCCACGACCAGGCCGGTCGCGAGATGGATGACCTCGGCCCCATTTTTTTTCATTTCCTCCGGGACGTATTCGACGTTTCCTCCGGGGCAATCGCCGCAATAGCTGTACCCGACGATTTCGACGGGTTCGTCTTTCGGGTACCGGGAAAACGCGCCGGCCCGTTCACGTAGGGCCCGCAGGCATTTCCCCCCACTGCAGGTCTTGTACCGGCCACAGATGATGATTCCGATTTTTTTCACGTCGCCCTCCTTGTCAATAAACCAAGGCGTTTTCGACGAGTTCCAGGACCTGGACGATCTTCATGTCCAGCTTGTAATGCTTGACCACATCGTTCAGCCCATCCACGCAATTATGACACATGGTGCAGACCAGTTTGGCTCCCGTAGCTTCCAGTTGCCGCGCCTTGACGGCGGCCGATTCCAACCGCAGGGGGCGGTATTCGGCCATCGAAAGCAGCCCTCCCCCGCCGGTGCAGCAGTAATTTTCGGTCCGGTTCGGATGCATTTCCTGGAAATTCGAACAGACTTCGTTCAAGACCCAACGCGGCTCCTCGGTCATCCCGCCCGAGCGGGCGATGTTGCACGAATCGTGGAACGTCACCGGAAGGGCGTTCTTGGACTTGTCGACGCGGATCCGTTGTTCCTTGAGATACCGTTTGAGCGTCCGGACGACGGATTCGGAAGGAATGTTCTGATCGTATTCCGCCCAGGTGTAGCCCTCCCATCGGGTCGACCGGAAGCCATGGCCGCATTCGGAGATGACGATCCGCCCGGCCCGGAGCCGGACCGCCGCCTCGTAGAGGTTTCGGGCGATATACCCGCCCAATCGGTCGTCTCCGGAGTACATGCCGAAATTAGTCTGATCCCATCCGGCGCTCGGAAGCGTCCATCGTTCTCCGGCCAGGTGGAAGATCTTGGCCGCCTGGGCGATCGACCGCGGGTCGAATTTGATCTCCCGGGGATTGATCGTGTACATGAAATCGCAGTCCGGCCTGACGACCGGGATCTCGAGGCCGGAAAGCTTCGGGTCCGTCCTCAAGTCGTCCCTCATCCATTGGAGCGTCCCCAGGTAATCGAGAGGCGTGACGGCCATCTGGTTTCCCGTTTCCCATTCGTCCCGGCTGACGTTGAAAACGCCCTCCGGCACGATGCCCAGCTCCGTCAGAAGGCCCCGAGTGAATCGGACGAGCGAGGCCGTATCGACGCCCATTGGGCAATTCAACGTGCACCGCCGGCAGGCGCTGCATGTGCCGAAGACGATGTTTTTCAGCCGGTTCAAATCCTCGTCGGAGGCCGGCGTGGCCGCGTGAACCCACCAGGGAACGATCCGTCCCGTCCAATCCAGACGCCGTTTGAAAATCCGGCGGATTTGATCCGCCTTATAGACGGGGGTCATCGTCGAGTCGCCGGGATGGGTCAGCGCGTAATGACAGGAATCGACGCACATCCCGCAATGCACGCAGGCCACCAGGGAAACCGCCAGGGAACGGTTGATCCGCACGGCCAGAAGGTCCAAAAATTTTCGGACGTTGTCTCCGGCCGGGTCGTATGTTTTCAAACGCCGATCATAGACTGAGGCAAGATCGTCGCCCCGGGCTTTTTCCTGAGATCCGGTGGCCAAGGGAAGACATTCGACCGGATTCCGTTTCCGCGGAGACATGTTTTTCACGCGATTATCGTCCTTGATCACCCTCGGCACGGCGGCCGGAAGCCGATTTCCGGACCGGGAAGACGCCCCGCCGCCCGAGGGTCCGGCCGAGAAAGACCCGGCCGAACGGGTAATAGAGGTAATGGCTGATTTTGGAGAACGGGACATAGATGAGGAAAAAGGCCGTTAGGATGAAAAAGGCGATCATCGGGCCTTCACCCCGTTCGGCCCGATTGGGAACGGCCAGGATGCCGAGGGCGAAATAGGCGATCATCAGGAGGATCGCGGCAAAGTCGTCCGGCGTGCTGATCGCCCGGAGCGCCGGACTGTGCAAACGCCGGATGAAGCGCCAAATCCCGACCGCTAGAGCCGCCCCCATGACCGCCTGGAAGGCGGCCACAATATCGCTCGACGCCAGCCAATGCGGCGCGTAGGGAATAATGAATGTGGCCGAGATGGCCGCCGTGACGCCGAGGTGAAAGACGACGAATTGGATATAGAACCAGGGATTTTTCCGCGTCGATTCCATCGCCCAGGGCAGGACGACGTTCGACAAGGAATATGCCACTCCGGCCCGCGCCTTCCCTTCAGGCAGCGACCGCTCCCGAACCGCCCGGAATTTGAATAACCAGAAGATCCGGATGGTATAGACCGCAACCATGAAAAAAAGGGCGGCGATTTGAACCTTGTCCTCGATAAATTGCAGCAGCGGGCTCACGACAAAAAGACCTTTCCGATCGATTTCGACCGATCGAACTCCGGCAGGGGACGTCCGGATTATACCTTTTTCGCGCGGTCCTTTTCCAGGATTTCGACGCCGGTTGCTTTTCGGCCGCCCTTTGCATAGGATATTTTCTTCGTTTCCCAAATTCCGTGAGGTGAAGCGGATGCATTCATTCATTTTTCTCGATAACGGCGCAACATCGTTCCCCAAGCCCGAAGAAGTCTACGACTTCATGGACAAGTTCTACCGGAAAGCGGGAGTCAATCCCGGCCGGTCCGGTTACGACCTCTGCCTGGAAGCCGGGGAAACTGTTGAAAACACGCGAAAGCTTCTCACCCGGTTTTTCAACGGGACCGACCCCAACCGGCTCTGTTTCGGCTACAATTCCACGGACGCCCTCAACCTGGCCATCTGGGGGTTGCTCCGCGAAGGCGACCACGCAATCACGACCACGCTCGAGCATAACTCCGTGCTGCGGCCCCTCTACCACATCGCCCGCGACCGGAACGTTCAGGTCGATCATGTCCCCTTCGACGGCGGCGGGTTCGTCGATCCGGATGAAATTGAAAAGCGCTTCAAGCCGAACACCCGCCTGGTCGTCATCAATCACGCCTCCAACGTCATCGGCACGGTCCAGCCGATCCGAGAGATCGGCCGGCGATGTCGGAACCGGGACATATTCTTCGTCATCGACGCGTCCCAATCCGCGGGCAAGGTTCCGATCGACCTGCAAGCTGATTTTCTCGACGTCATCTGCTTCACCGGCCACAAGTCCCTCCTCGGTCCCATGGGCATCGGCGGGCTTTACGTCCGCGAAGGGGTCGAAATTCGTCAAACCCGGGCCGGCGGTACGGGCGTCCGTTCCGCTCAGAAATTCCACCTTGAGGAATATCCCTACCGGCTGGAATACGGTACCCCCAACCTTCCCGGCATCGCCGGCCTCTACGCCGGCGTGAAATGGATCGAGGCCAAGGGCATGGCCGCGATCCATCACCGCGAGACGGATCTGGCCGGAAAACTCGTTGCCGGGTTGAGGGAAATCCCCCGCATCAAACTCTACTGCCAGGACAGTCTGCAAAACCACATCAGCGTGATTTGCTTCAACATCGACGGGATGGTCGCGGCCGACGTCGGGACGATGCTCGACGTCGACCACAACATCGCCTGCCGCACCGGCTTGCATTGCGCTCCCCTCGTCCACGAGCAGCTCGGGACGGACAAACTCCACGGCGCGGTCCGGTTCGGGATCGGCCCCTTCAACACGGAGGAGCACATCGGAGCGGCCATTGAAGCGGTCCGGGAAATCGCGGCGACGCCGAAGCGCTGAAACTCCGCGGAGAGGTTCAAACGCAGCCGTCCGGTTTGGGTAAACCGGCGAGCTTGCAAGCCCCCTTGGCCGGGCCCGAGGGAAACAGTTCGTAGATATGCTTAAGGGTGCAGCCCGTGGTCTGACACATCTTGCGGACCATAGGAGCGAGCTCGTTTTCCAGGTAAAACCCGCGGATATATTCGATGACGGCCCAATGCTCGGGCCCGAGTTCCTCGATTCCTCCTTCCCGTTCGGCCAGGGCGACGGCGACGGCCTTGTCCCATTCCTCGGGATGTTCCATGAAGCCTTCTTCGTTTAAAGCGATCGTCTTCCCGGCCACGTCCAACGTCGGCATCGGATATCTCCTGAAATTAACGAGAAAATCTCGACATTTATACCATTTTCGTCCGGCCCTGTCACCCCGGGATCGCGACGCGACAACGCGCTATACTTCAGCTTCGTAGAAATACCGCAGATCCGCGTCCGGACCGTCCGTTTTCCAGGCCAGCGGACCGAGTTTACGGAGTTTGTCGCCCGCGGCCCGAGCCGTCCGGAAATAGGATTCCCGGATCGAAGGTAGCTTCGAAAGGGAGATCTTTTTCCCGGCAAGGTTCGGTCCGAGCCCAAGTTCCGGTTCCGGGGCAGAAAATTTCGAATGCGCCCACTCTCCCGTTTTTTCATGGTACGCGTACAGGCGGAGAAAAAGTTCCCCGTTTTTGGCGACGAAGGCGATCGCTTTCAACAAGAAATCGACGTCCGCCCGTTCGAAAACCCAATGGAGATTGATCCGGACCCAACCCGGCTTGAGGCCTTCCCGGCCGCAGAGGATCGCGTCACGGAAACGGAGCGACGTCGGCTCGTCAATTCCCAGAAGCCGGTGCCCGTAGGGACCGGCGCAGCTGCAGCCGGCCCGCGACTGGATTCCGAAGAGGTCGTTGAGCAGCTTGGTCACGAACTTGGGGTGAAGAATCCGGTCCCGGTGGGCGATGTTGAACGACACGATCGGGGTCCGGTCCTCGATCGTCTCCGGCCCGACCGGATGAATTCCGGGAATCCGGCGGATCCCCCGCATGAACCGGGCCAGGTGACCCGTTTCGATCCGATCGATCCGCTCCACCCCGACGGCGTCCTTCACCTCCATGGCCAGGGCAGCCTTGATTGTCTGGAGGATCGGCGGCGTTCCCGCCGTCTCCCGCGTTTCGATGTCGCCCGAATAATCGTGCCGCTTCGGCCCGACGTAAACGACCGTCCCTCCCCCGGCCGTCGTCGGCGGAAGATCGGGGCGATAGAGCCGGTCCTTCATGATCAGGATCCCGCAGCTGCCCGGCCCGCCGAGAAACTTGTGGGGCGAGAAAAAAATCGCGTCGAAGGCCGATTCCGCGTCCCGGTTCATGTCGACGGGAACGTAGGGCGCGACCGCGGCGAAGTCGAAAAACACCGGGATCCCGCGTCGGCGGCAGATTTTGGCCACGTCGTAGACCGGCGTCCGGATGCCGGTGATGTTCGACCCCGCCGAAAAAGAGGCAAACCGGATCCGACCGGCGAATGCAGGATCATCGAGTTTCCGCTCGAGATCGATCCGATCCAGCCCACCGCGGTCGTCCAGGTCGACGACGACAACCTCGGCGAAGGCCTCCCTCCACATGAGTTCGTTTGTGTGATGCTCGTACGGTCCGATGAAGACCACCGGTTTGATCTTTTTCATTTCCGGGTCGAGGTCAAGCCCCCGCTCCCGGGCTTTCCGGCAAACGCCCTCGATCCGTTCCCGGGTGACCGGCGGCAGATAAACGCCGATCATCTCCTGAAGTTTTTTGAGGGCGCCGGTCGAGCCGGCTCCCGTCGGGAAGATTTTATCCCCCGGACCGGCGTTGACGAACGCCTTGATCCGGCGCTCGGCCTGGTGGAACAACCCGGTCATTGTTTTTCCCGAGTAATCGTCCTCGGTATGGGTGTTGGCGTAGGACCGGGCGATTTCGGAAAGCGTTTTCTCGATGAACGCAAGCCCCCGTCCCGAGGCGGTGTAATCGGCGTAGAACAGGTGCCGGAATCCGAACGGCGTCGGAAAGGCCAGGTCGCGGCCGATGATCCCGCGACGGACATCGTCCAGGGTCAAACGCTTCCGTGTCGAAGGCATGTTTGGTTCCTCCCGAAGTATGATTGCCAATCAGCGGGATCCTATTTTAAGCCGAGAGACTCCATTTCCGTATATCCTAAAACCGGGCTTCTGGCAAACAACCGGATGTCTCATATTGCTTTCGCCGGCGTTTTTTTGATATGAATAGACAGAGGAGGGATCGTCATGCGCCTTGCAAACGCGGAGGATTCCATTCTGACGAAGCTGGGCGATCTTCGGATCTTTTTTTTAGGCCATGCCTCGTTGATGTTTACCTGGGAGGGACTCGTCGTCCACGTCGACCCGGTCTTGGCCGAAGCCGATTACTCGGGTCTTCCCAAGGCCGACATCGTCCTGATCACCCACGATCATTTCGATCATCTCGATCCCAAAGCCGTCGCCGCGCTCCACCGGCCTTCGACCGAAATCGTCGGCAACGCCGAAAGCAAAGCCAAGATTCCCCACACCCAAGCCCTCAAAAACGGCGAAAAAATCTCGATTCAAGGCGTCGGAATCGAGGCCGTCCCGGCCTATAACATCACCGGCCTGAGGGCGGAGGGGGTTCCCTTCCATCCCAAGGGTGTCGGCAACGGATACGTGCTGACGTTCGCCAACATCCGCGTCTACGTCGCCGGCGATACGGAAAATACGCCGGAAATGAAGGCCCTGACGAACATCGATATCGCCTTCCTGCCGATGATGCGGCCGTATGCCATGTCGCCCGAAATGATCGCCGACGCCGCCCGGGCGCTGCGGCCGAAAATTCTCTATCCCTACCACACGAAGGACGCGGACGCCGAAAAGCTCCGGGCGCTTCTGGCGGACCTGCCGGGCATCGACGTCCGGTTTCGCTACGGTCGCCGCTGATTTTCGACCGCTTCCGACGCCCGCCCTTTATTCCAGATGTTCCGCTTTCCGGACGACCCGGATGCCGTAAACCGAACCGGTCTCGCTTCCTTCGATGCCTTCGAAACGGACCGTCACTTTTTTCTTGCCCTCGACCAGCGCGGCCGGAAGGAGATACCCG
>JAPKZG010000015.1 GCA_026393895.1 Candidatus Aminicenantota bacterium | reverse complement strand
ATCGGCGCGGGCATCTTCATGAACTCGTCGGAAAGCGCCAAATTCTGCCAATCCTCGGCCCAGCTCCTCCTTGTCTGGGCCGCGGGAGGGGTGATCGCTTTTTTAGGCGGGCTCTGTTTTGCCGAGTTGGGCGCCCTCTTTCCGCAATCGGGCGGCCAGGTCATCTACCTCGACCGGGCCTTTTCCCCATGGCTAGGATTTTTCTTCGGGTGGACGCTCTTCAGCACCATTCAAACCGGGGCGATCGCGGCCGTCTCCACCACGTGCGCCCGGTTCGTCGGGACGTTCGTCCCGATGTCTGATTCCGCGTTCCGGTGGACGGCCGCGGGCATCATCTGGCTGCTGACCGCGGTTAATATTCTCGGCGTCAAGCCGGCCAGTTGGGTCCAGAATATTTTCACCATCCTTAAAATTTCGGCCCTGGTCGTCCTGATCGTCGTCGGCGTTTTCGTGTTCAAGGGGACACCCGGGCCCCCGGGTTCTCTCCCGGCCCTCGGCCCCTTGTTTCCGTCCGGGGTCGATCTCAAGGTCCTGAGCGCCCTCGGCCTGGCCCTGATGCCCGCCCTGTTTTCCTACGGCGGATGGCAGAACCTGAATTTCGTCGCCGGCGAAGTGAAAAATCCGGCCCGGTCGATCCCCCTGGCGATCATTTCGGGCGTCGCCCTGGTCGTCGTCGTTTATATTCTCTCCAACGTCGCTTACGTCCGGGCGCTCCCGCTTCAGGCGATCGCCGGCTCGGCCAAGCTGGCTTCGGACGCGTTCGAAGCCATGGTCGGGCCGTGGGGGGGCCGCTTCATCTCGGCGGCGATCATCGTCTCGACGTTCGGCATCACCAACGTTTTCGTGCTGACCGGCGCCCGGGTTTACCAGGTCATGGCCGAAAAGCGGATGTTCGTGCCCGCGGCCGCCCGGGTGCATCGCCGGTTCGGCACCCCGCACGTCGCCATTCTTTTTCAAGCGGTCTGGGCGTCAGGCCTGCTCCTTTCCAATACCTACGGCCAACTCCTCCAATACGTCACGTTCGGCGATTGGATTTTTTTCGGTCTCACGGCCCTGGCCTTGATCGTGTTGCGGAGGAAGATGCCCGGCGCGGAACGGCCGTACCGGACGTGGGGATATCCGGCGACTCCTCTCATTTTTTTAATCATCGCGGTTTCGGTCGTCATCAACGTGTTCATCTCCTCTCCCGTGAAATCGTTTGTCGGAACGGCGATCATCCTGGCGGGTTTGCCGATGTATCTCGCCGTCCGGCGAAAGGACAGGACCTCTCATGCGCTTTGAGCCGGTCGCCTACATGGAATGGGCTAAATTCGGCAGTGGGGCCGCGTTGAACCTGGCCCGAAGCGGCCTGCCCGGTCTTTCTTTCGAGGACCTCGGGCTGGATTTGCGGAGCATTCAACTCAACGGGGACCATCCCTACGGATGGAGGCCGTTGATCGAGGCCATCGCCGGCCGGTACGGCGCCGGGCCGGATTCCGTCGTCCCGACGATCGGAACGTCCCAGGCGGTCTTTTTGGTTTGCGCCGCTTTACTGAACAACGGCGACGGCGTTTATGTCGAAAAACCGGCGTATGAACCCCTGCTCGCCGTTCCCCGGGCTTTGGGAGCAGACATTCGCCGGTTCAACCGCCCGTTCGAACGAAGGTTCGGGGTCGACCCGGAGGAATTTGAAAAAGGATTCCCGAAAGGGGTCCGGCTCGTTGTTTTAACGAACCTCCACAATCCATCCGGCGTGCGCCTCGCCCCCGAGGACGTCCGGACCCTGGCCGGCGTCGCCGCCCGGCACGGGGCGCTGGTCCTCGTGGACGAGGTCTACCTGGAATTCCTGGCGGCGGGGAATTGCCGGACATCCTTCGGCCTGGCGGACAACATCATCGTGATCTCGAGCCTCACCAAAGCTTTCGGGCTGGCGGGATTGAGGTGCGGCTGGGTGCTGGCGCCGCCGCGGATCGTTCCGGCGATCCGGCGGGTCGTGGATCACCTCTATGTCGAACACGTGTTTCCGTCCGAACAGTTGTCGGCCCGGGTTTTCCCCCTCCTTGACGAATTGAAAGCCAAAAGCCGGGTCTGGACGGACCCCAACAGGGCGATCGTCCGGGAGTTCATCGAAAGCGAGCCGCGGCTCCAGTGGATCGAGCCCGATGGGGGAATCGTCGCCTTTCCCCGCGTCGTCGACCGGAGCGAAGATGGGTCGGGCGGGGACCGCCTGGCCCGGCGGCTCCGGGAGACGCTGGAGACGTCGATTGTGCCCGGCGGGTTTTTCGAAGATTCGCGCCATTTCCGGCTGGGCTTCGGGCTTCCGGCTTCCGACCTCCGGCGCGGATTGGAAAACATTCGGTTGAAACTGTAAGCATTTTGATGGAATTTTGACGGAAAAGACCTCATAATGCCTCCCCGGGCAAGGACATCATGATGGAATGCGGTCAGGATAAAAATTCGGAACACCGGAACGCCGCTATTTTTAGAATGTCCTTGAAGGACGTGATCGTCTTCTTATTGTCGTATTCGGGTTAGCGGCGTTTCATTGGACGATCGAGAACGATGTTTCCCGCGTTTCGACTTTTCCCGAATGAATATCCCTGACGGTTACTTTCAAAACGTAGGCGCCCGGCTGGAAATCCACGAGTTTAAAGGCCGTTTGGATACGGCAATCCTTTTCCGACGTCGGCGCCATAGCGGGCGAAGCCACCGTGGTCAAGAGCTTGCCTTGCCGCCAAACGGCATATTCCACCTGAAGGTTGTTTTTACCGGTTTCCCGGTCGAGAGCAAGGTTGTAGACTTCAAAATAGACGCTCAGTTCATCTGCCGGCCGGAAAACGCGGTGGATTCGGGGAAACGTCCGCTCGAATTTTTCAGGGCTGATGTCCAAGCCTTCTTTCCCCTGCAGATACGGGACGATGTCGCTTATCTGAAGATTGCCGGATCCGAAATCGGAAAGCACGATATCCTGATCAAACGTTCCCATTTTCCCAGTGAAGTTGTCGAGGAGGAGCAGACGAATTTTTCTGGCCGTCGACGCAAAAGATAAAAAGCATTGCCCTTGATACACGCCCGACCTCAGAAGCGATTCCATCTCGGACGCCCCGTGATTGAAATTGAAATCCCGCGTTCCTTCAAATATGATTTTTCCCCGGTCGTCGCTAACATTGACCACTAGAGACAGGGAATAATAGTATTTATCCTCGATCTTTTTTAGAGGAAGAGCCGCATAGGAGACGCTGAAAACCAAGGGACAGAAGATTTTTTCGTTCGATTCCTTGAAATACAGCATCTCCTGGCGGAAGGGAATATGATTATAGGAAACTTGAGTCGTGACGATTCCCTTGAGCGTGGCGAGATTATCAAAGGGGTTTTTCATGGCTTCCGCCAGCTGTTCCTGGTAATCGAATTGAAAATGAAGGTTCTCGATATCCACCTGATCGGCTCCGCTCTCGCCCATTTTTACGCTGTTTTCCAGGACATAACCGCCCGTTCCCAGCTTATCGACAAAGGCAAATTCCATATTATAAGGGAGATAGGGACTGGGCGTTCCATAGTAATTCCAGACTTCTTTGGGCCCATGGAACATGTTTGAAGAATAACTGGACGACGTCATGTCCCTCTGGATTTCATTCGGCGGACCCAAGAGGATATAGATTCTTCCCCTGTCCGTCCGCCAGCCGGCGATACCCGCATTCCCTAAAAACTTGTTGGCCCAAGCGATGCGTTTATAATATTCGATTTTATATTCATTTTCAGGAGTCTGCGGATTGGGGTCCCTTTTCCGCCAAAAGCTTTCCATGAAATTTCCCCTGTCCTCCTCCGTGAGAAGGGCAATAAATATTTTTTTCTCCGGGGGAGTAATGATGTAGGGGACGACTTCTTCCAGCCACTGCTTGGACCACTTGCTTAAAGGCTCGGCTTTCTTTTCCTGCGAACCTGCCGCTTCCTGACACAGTCCATGCAGTGTAAAAAAAAACAACGCCGAAAGAACAAAAATAAGACCGGGAATCACAATAGCGCTTTTTTTCATCTATTCAATTATAGGACTTTCTTCTTCGAGATAAAATCTTTCTTTGTAAAAAAAAAGGAAAATCCTCTTCCGGGGAAATCCCCCTCAATTTAAATAAAATTCAGGCATTTGTTCAGAAATCGAGGCATATTCCGGGGATAAAAAAGCGTGAATGGGAAGCAAACCCCTCTCGTCTTGAGGCGAGAGGGGTTTGACATCCTTTTGAAGGGCTTCTCTATATCAAAGCTTAAAAATCGAACCTCACTCCAAGCTGCAAGAGACGAGGATCAGCGGCTTGAATTGGCTTACCGAACAGAGGGAGCCCATGGACATTGAAGATTGAGGTGAAGTTGGCCCGGTTAAAAACGTTGTATGCTTCGGCGAAAAGTTGCAGCGAAAATCTGTCAATCTTGAAGAACTTCGACAGCCGCAGGTTAAGTTGCATCGAATCGAAACCGCGATTGCTGTTGCGGACCTGATCATAATAATCGCTGCGGTTGCTGTCCAGGTTTTGGTCGTAGCCGTAAACAGCGGTCCAGGGGTAGGCGGAATGATAGAAGAAAATTCCGCTCAGCTGGAATTTCAGCGGCAAGTCGACAATTCCGTTTAAAATAATCCGGTGGCGGGCGTCGGAGTTGGTGTATCCGTACTCCCGGGTCCAGTTGAAGTCGGCGTTGTCCGATTTGCCGGTATTTTCACGCTCGACATCGGCCTTGCTCCAGGAAAGCGTATAGGAGGCTTCAAGGGACCAGCCCTGGGAATACTTTTTGCCCAAGTTGACCAATATCGCCTTGTAATCGCTGTGTCCGTTATCACTCTCATAAAATTGGTTGCCGATGCTGTTATCCGCATAGCGTTGCCGGGCACCGGTCATCGGATTATAGGTACCGGGGATCGTGGCGTTGAGGTTTTCATTCCGCATGAGGTGATAACCTTTGGTCCAGACGGCGTCTAGGGATGCGGACCAGCCGGTAAATATTTCCCTCTGGAAGCCTAAAGTCAATTGCGAGGTGTAGGGAGCCACGACGTTTTCTTTGCTGAAGTAACGATCGCGTAACGGGCCCGCGCTCGAAATTGTCATGTCGGCGCGAGTCACTCCCATCAAAGCCCAGAACGGATTGTCGGCAAAAGGATCTGGGTAGTTGGGGAAAATGACAATATCAAATTTGAATAAGTCCAGCACATAGCCGTTGAAACCGGCGTTGGACATGGCGTTCGAGGAGAACGTGCCCCAACCGCCTCGGATGGACGTTTTTCCGTCGCCGATCGGATCCCAGCCGAAGGCGATGCGGGGGTTGATATGCCGGATATCAAAGGCCTTGATGTCGTAGCCTTCGGTTTTGAAGTAGTTGAAGCGGAGGCCGTAATTCAGCGTGAGCCGCTTGCTTATTTCCCAGCTGTCCTGCACGAAGAGTGCGGCCGCGATGTTAGCCAAGGGAAAATCCGATGGGCCGACATTGACTAAAAAAAGATCCGGGTAGGTTGAGGGATCCTGGGCGTTGAAAGGCGCGTCCGTGCTGAAATCAAATTCGCCGGGGGAGAAGGCCGGCACGTGGGCGTCCATGGGGATGGAAGCAACATCAAGGCCCATCTTGAACGTATGTTTATCGGTGTAGATGGTGTAAGTGTCGATGAATTGATAACGTTTTTCGTGTGTCCATTGCGGGTACCAGGAATACTTTCCGGTGACGAGTGACGGGCGGTAGATATTGTAAGTGTCCGGGTAGTTGGTGCTATAAAAATCCTGGTTGCGGGTGGAATAAAGCAGGCGCATTTCATTGATCGAGTTTTTGGTGGGAGTAAGAGTCCAGTTCAGCTGGATATCCATCGGTTTGATATCCCAGGTCGTGCCGGTGGTTTTATCCCAGATGCCTCCGACGTACATGTCATCCGTCCTGTTCGGATTATAGAGGAACCGCAGGGAAAAATTGTTATCAAGGTTCGACTGGTAATCAAGTTTAACGAGGAGCTGGTGTCCCGTGAAAGGCTGCGGAACGGTTTCCCTGGGAACGAGCGGTGAAGTGACGGTGTTATATGTCGTCTGGAATAGCCCATCGTAGGCGATAAAGAAGTGGGCCTTGTCCTTGATAATCGGGCCGCCAAAAGTGCCGGAGATGTTGTTATACTTGTAGGGGGATTTCTCGAAATCCGTTATTTTCGGACCCTCATAAGATTCGTGGTTGACGAAATAGTTGGGCGTATCAAGCATTTCGTCTCGGTAAAAATAGGCGGCCCGTCCCTTGAACTCATTGGTGCCGGAGCGCGTGATGGCCGTTCGCACCATGCTGCTGGCATTTCCGAATTCGGCGGCGAACTGGTTCGTGATGACCGCAAATTCCTGGATGGCATCGGCCGGGATGTTGGATCGCCCGACGTTGTTGACCAATTCCTCGTTGGAGACACCGTCAATGAGGGTTTCACCGTATCCCTGCGGCGTCGCGTTGCTCCGCGGATCTCCGAAGGCATCTTCGGAAACGCCGGGCTTGGTGAAGGTCAAGGCATTAAAATCCCGGTTGAGCAGCGGCAGGCTTTCGATTTGTTGCCGGTCCACCAAACCGCTGATACTCGTTTTTTTGAGTTCCACAGTGGGCACCACTGCCGTAACGACAATGTTTTCTTGGAGTGTGCTGGGTTTGAGTTTGAAATCGATACTTTTCCGCGAGCCGATAGATAATGTGATTCCCTTCTGCGTGACCTGGTCAAATCCCTGCAAAAAAGCCGTGAGGTCGTATGACCCGGGTGAAATTCCAGAGATGACAAATTTTCCCTTACTGTTGGTTACAGATGTGAACGCGACTCCCGTTTCGGTATTTTGAGCCGTGACGGCAACGCCGGGAATCGGACTTTCATCCTCCATCAGGATATAACCTTCAAGAACAGCAAGAGTTTGTTGTGCTGCAAGATGCGTGAAGCTTGAAAAAACAAGAAAGACCAGTGAAAACCATAAAGCTTTTTTAACGGTTCCTTTCGTCACCTTTTTCTCCTTCTTTTAGATTAAACTAATTATTGGGATACTTTATGTTTTTAGTTTAAAATATTAGATATATAGGAATTATCAAGGCCCTCTGGAACCGTTTATAATATTTATAAAATTTTTCATTTTATTGCATTATCTTCCATTCGATTGACTTATAAAACGCCATTAAATTAGCTAAGCAATATTCATGCCATAAATAAAAATATTGTATCTTACGTATTATCAATATTTTATTTCTTAGATAATATTGTTATTATAATAAAATATTCAATTAATTGAATAATGATTCAATTTCTTGAATTTATGAGAATCTTAATAGCTCTCTAACGATCCGAGTCGTCGCGAAATCGAACGAGGTTTTGTTTGATGCTGGGCGCCCCGCCGAAGAGGGGCGCCCGATTTTTTGAACGAAATCGTCGGATGTCTTAAACGCTAGTCCGACATGAGGATCGCTATCTTCTCCGCGTTTCCGCGCTCCTGACCTGCCTCTCCATCTTCCATTTGGCTTTACGGAAATAGATAGCTAAGCCGAAAGCGTTGAACTGTATTTTATGTTTTCAACCGTTCTGAAGGTAGAGGCCTACCTCATTTCATATACTTATTCAAAATCCCAACGGCTTTGAGGGCGTCTGATTCGTTTTTAGTGATGGCAAAGAGCGTGTCATCACCGGCAATCGTCGCGACAATCCCCTCTAACTTGATCCTATCCACAGCTCCGGCAACGGTGGGAGCCCCTCCCGGTCTCGTTTTAATCACGATGATGTTCCCTATCGGGATCAACTCTGTCATCCCAAGTTTGAATATTGCCTCAATATTTTTTTGTTCATTCTCAGTCTTCACCAGACGGTAGGAGCCGTTGTTAGTAGAAATCTTGGCAAATCCGAGCTCTTTAAGATACCTGGAAATCGTTGCTTGAGAGATGCAGACTCCATTTTTTTCCAATATCTTTCTTAATTCCTCCTGGTTTTGTACGTTTCCTTCTTCCAAGAGGGCATAAATCATATTTACCTTGCGAACGATTGGCACACTCATCGTTTTCATAGCGCCGACATATTACCATAAATCATAATTAAAAGTTAAGTCTTTAACGCTCCATTTTTTTTCTTGCCATTTTTATCGAGAATATTCATGATTTTCCTCATTTTTTTGGGTAGCGTACTGTGAAGCTCGCATGTCTGAAAGCACTTCCGTATCGGATCATATATAATGAGGAGGAAGGAGAGGTGCGGCAGCATGAACAAGTATTATGGGTGCGACGCCCACACGAGGTATTCCTGTGGACGAAACCGGCAATGTCGGCCGTAATGTAAGAGTTGAGAACAATCGGTCATTTTTCCAACGTATTTACGCTAGGGATGGAAAACGGATTTGTTATAATATGAAGTTCCGCGTCCCAAAATCATCGCGGGGAAATATTTCCTGAAACGCGAATTCCGGAATACGAGGAAAATGATGTCGAAAAAAAGACGGGTGATTTTACTGGTCCCGGCGGCCGCCTTGATCCTTTCGGTCGTCCCCCTCCAAGCCCGGGAAATGAACGGAGGCGTCCCCCAAACGGCCGTCCAAATCACGGAATGGAAAAAAAGCGCCCCCCGGGTTTACCTGGATTTTGGCGACGGGGACGCGGATTTCATCCGGACGGAAATCCCGTTCGTCAATTACGTCCGGGACCGCCTGGAAGCCGACGTCCATGTCCTGGTCACGACCCAGGTGACGGGCAGCGGCGGGACCGAGTTCACCATGGCCTTCATCGGCCGGGGCGATTATGCCTCCGTTTCCGGAAACCTCGTCTACGCCTCGGCCAAGACCGATACCGAGGACGAGATCCGCAAGGGGTATGTTTCGGTCCTGAAAATGGGGCTGATTCCCTACGTGGCCCGGACCCCGATCCGGGATCTCCTCACGATCGAATACAAGGAAAAGATTCAACCGACGGACGTCGTCGACCCCTGGAAATTCTGGGTCTTCAGCCTGAGCGTCGGAGGGGAACTTCATCACGAGTCCCAGGCGAAGTCCCAGATGTTGTGGTTCAACGCTTCGGCCAATAAAATTACCCCCGACTTGAAAATTCGCCTGGGCCTTTCGACGTTTTTTGCCCGGGACGAGTTTCAGTACGACGAAAAACTCATCGAAAGCGATTCCCGGGAATTCAACCTGGCCGGCCTGTTCACGAAGAGTCTCGGCGAACATTGGTCGGCCGGAATCTACGTCTCCGCCGGCTCGTCCACGTATGGCAACCTGCTGTCGAAAATCAGCCCGGCCCCCGTCGTCGAATACAACATCTTCCCTTATTCGGAATCGACCCGCCGTCAACTCCGGCTTATGTACAAGGTCGGGTTCGATTTCGTTCGCTACCGGGAGGAGACGATTTACGATAAAACGAAGGAAAACCTCCTCGGCGAGGCCCTCTCGGCGACCGCGGCGATCAAGGAACCCTGGGGAACTCTGGAAGCGAGCCTGGAAGGGTCGCATTTTTTCCATGACCGGAAAAAAAACCGGTTGGAGTTCAACGCGGAAGCGGCGGTCCGGATTCTCAAGGGTTTGGATTTCCTTGTCGACCTCCATTACGAACGGGTCCGGGACCAGTTGTCGCTGGCTAAGGGAGACCGGAGCCTGGCGGAGATTCTTCTGCGGCGGAAGGAATTGGCGACGGACTACAACCTGGGATTGGAAGTCGGGTTGAGTTACACGTTCGGTTCGATCTTCAGCAACGTCGTCAACCCGCGCTTCGGGGATTTGGGGAACCTGGATATCAGCTACGATTGAGCCGGGATCGCCGGCCGTTGATCGCGGGTCAGGCCGTATTTGGACAGCTTGTTGTAAAGCGTCGTCCGGGAAACCCCGAGAATCTCGGCCGAGCGTTTGAGGTTGTTTTTCGTCTGCGACAGGACGTAGGAGATGTATTCCTTCTCCAGATCGTCCAGACTGGAGAGATTGTCGCGTTCGATGAAAACCGCCCGGCGCCGGGCCGCGGCCGGCTCCCGGACCGATTTCGGCAGGTCCGGAAGGTCGACGAAATCCTTGCGGGTCACCAGGGCCGCGCTCTGGAGGGCGTTTTCCAGTTCCCGGACGTTCCCCGGCCAGGAGTATTTTAGAAAAAGTTTCTGGACGTCGCGGGTCACTCCCTGGATCGATTTGCCGTAGGATTTGTTGAGCGCGTCGAGGAAATGGCGGATAAGGAGGGGAATGTCCTCGACGTGATCGCGCAGGGGAGGGATCCGGATCTCGAGCCGGTTCAGGCGATGGTAGAGATCCTCCCGGAATTCGCCCTTCCGGATCATCGCCGGAAGGTCTCGGTTGGTGGCCGCGATCACCCGGGCGTTGACGTATTTGACCTCGTTGCCGCCGATCGGCCGGAATTGGCGGTTTTCCAAAACGCGGAGAAGCTTGGATTGAACAATGAGGGGAATTTCCCCGACTTCGTCCAGGAAGATCACTCCATCGTGGGCATCTTCGAAAAGGCCTTTCTTGGTCCGGTCGGCGCCGGTGAACGCTCCGCGGACGTGGCCGAACAATTCCGATTCAAACAGGGAATCCGGGATCGAGGCGCAGTCGCAAACGACGAGTTGTTTCGCCTTTGTCTCGCTCAACAGGAAAAGCGCCCGGGCCAGCAGCTCCTTGCCCGTCCCGGTTTCACCGGTGATCAGGACGCTCGAAAAATGCCGGGAGATGCGCTCGACCAGACCGAAAATATCGAGCATCGCCGGATTTTTGGACACGATCCCCTGAAAGACATATTTTTTTTCGAGTTTTCTCTCCAGGAGGCTCGTTTCCCGGCGCAAGTCTTGTTTGTCTAAAACACGCCGCAGCGTTCCGAAGATGGCCCGCGGATCGATCGGCAAGGGAAAATAATCGAGGGCGCCGGTCTCCACCCATTCCAGGACCTCCTCGGGCGAAACGGCCGGCCCGGCGACGGCGATCTGAAGCATGGGATCGAAGTTCTTCAAGTCCCGGAGGATCGACCGGGATTTGGAGGCGTCTTCGGAAGCGTCCAGCAAAATGGAGCGGATGGCGTTGACCTGGACGAAATCGACGATGTTCTCCTTCCGGCCGCAGAAAAAGAGACGGATGTCCGGATCGGTATTGGAGTCCCGGAGATGGTCGTATATCGAGGCGTTTTCCCCAACGATCAAGAACGACATCGCGGTGTCCATTTTTCGAGACTGTTTAAAATGTTAACACAAACATCTCTCAATGGTCAAACGCTTTTCCCGGTCGAAACGGGCCTTATTTTTTGACCGTTCCCGGTCGGCCGCGGTAGAACTGGATCCGGATGCGATCCTGAACCTCCTCCTCGATCCGGACCACGTCGAATTTCGCCTGGGCGAGGTATTTCATATGGGCGCGTATATACGTCAATCCCTGGGTTGAAAGAAAATCGAGCCAGGCGCCGTGGGCCGTCTCGTCCATCAGTTCGGGGATTTCCTCCGCGTAGGTCATCCGGTTTTTGGGAGTCAGGCGGTTTTCGGTCGAGGACCGGCGTTTGGCGTAGAGATTCACGCCGTCTTCCTTTTCGAGATAATCCAGGTGCGGTTGCCAGCGCGAAGCCCAGCGCTCGTACCGGTCATAGAATTTCCGGTTCGACTCCTTGAGGACGGCGTCGGCGTTCATTTCGGCGATGATGAACGAGCGAATTTCCTCGCTCGCGGTTTTATAGCGGTCGTAGATCGGAAGGGTCAGCCCGGGGACATAGGCAAACCATCCCCTGGGGATCCAATAGTCCCGGAAGAGGTAGGGGGAATAATTCGAGAATTGCTGCACCCATTCGTGGGAAGGGTAGCCGTGGAGATTCAGGGCGATGTCGGGGAACCATTTCGCGTTCAGGGCGCGCTTCACTGCCGCTTCCGGAAGGAGGGGACGCTTGGCTCCGGTCAGCGTTCCGATTTCCAGCCCCAGGGAGCTGTAGCGTCCGGCGTGCAGTCTGTGGAACGGCGTCAGGGCTTGGAGCGTGTAGGCCAGAGCGGCCCCGTCGGGATTC
Source organism: Candidatus Aminicenantota bacterium (assembly GCA_026393895.1). Classification (GTDB taxonomy): domain Bacteria; phylum Acidobacteriota; class Aminicenantia; order Aminicenantales; family UBA4085; genus JAAZPG01. The sequence continues at coordinate 4,918 of JAPKZG010000015.1, read as the reverse complement.
TCCATCGGCTGAAGGACGAAATTGATTTTGTCGACGTATTCCTTGGTCGTTTTGTCCGTGGCCAGCAGCTCGGCCAATTTCAGGATGTAATTGGTCGAAGAGACCTCGTTGGCGTGCTGGCGGCCGCTCAGGTAAAGCGTCGGCTTCATGGAAATCAGGCGCGGGATGGAAACATTCGGCCCGAAGGGTCGATAGGCCTCGATGACCGGGACCGGGCGGTTTTCATAGGACCGGCCGGCGACATAGGTGCGGAGGGCTGGAAACTTGGCCAACCGGGAAACGGCCGCCTCGACCATTTCGGGGGAGAGAATCCGAAACGTGTCGACGATCGCGACGTCGGCGGGCAAGTTCGGAAGGGCGGCTGGCCCGGGCTCCGGTTCGGGCGGGGAGACCGGGACGGCTTCCTCCTTGGCCATGTCCTTGCATTTGATCGAAAACGCGATTTCGTTCAGCCGGGGATATCGCAGCGAATCCGCGAGGAGCCCGCGGCCTTGGAGATCCCGGTAGGAGGCCAGGAGGTCGAGCAGCCCGAGATAATCGGATTCCTTCTCGAATTCGAGGTCGAAAATCAGGCGATCGATCCTTTCCTCCAGGCCGTTGTAAACCAGGGCCGGAAGCGAGAGGGTTTTGCTTGTCAGCTCCGGGAAGGCGATTTTTTTGGACAATTCGTCCCGACCGCGTTCTTTCCAGGCCAGGGTCAAACTTGGGGCGTCGGCCGGCCAATCCTCGAACGTGATTTTGATCTTCGGCGGTTCGCCCGGGGTCGTCGGATGGATGACCGGGAGGACGTTCCCCGGGGCGCTGAAACGGGAAGTATCCTCCGGCAATTCGGAATCCTCCGAGTCCAACTCGGTGATCCCGCGGAGAAAGTCGAGCGTGTCGAAATAGATTTCGTCATGGAAGGCTTCAAGCGAGCTGACGACCTCCTCATCCAAGCCGAGGCGCGCATCGGGCTCGCTGGCCCAGACTTCGACCTTCAGCTGTTTGAAATAGGGTTGTTTGGAAAAGACGGGATTCCCGCCCGTCTTCTTCAGGACGTGATTGTAAACCGGCGCGAGGCCCTCGTCCTGGAAAAACGACCACAGGCGTTCGAGGTCGGTCGGAAGATCCGTGTCGCATAATGTTTCTGTTCCGTGGTCCAGGCGGATCCAGCCGGTCGTGACTTGGGCCGTTCCCCATTCGGGCAGGGGTTTGAGATAAGGGATCTCCCGGACGCGCGGTGAAAACGTCCCGGTCCAGAGCACGGCGTTTTTGCCGTCCTGGGCGACGATTTCATACACCGGCTCTCCGGCCTCCTTCATTTCGAATTGAACCGCCTCGACGGGCAAGTCGAGATCGCGGGCGATGATTTCATCGACCGGATAGAGTTCCTGGAGCCAGCGGACCGATTCCGTGTAAAACCGCTTCGGTTTTCCGAGATCGTCCCCGGCGGCGGCGAACTTGACCGTCAGTTTGGCGACAGGTTTTCCCTTCAAGGCCGGAATGACGTTTTCGACGATCCAGAAAAATCCCTGCTTGTAAGCCGAGAAGACTTCGACCTTCGTCTCGGAGGATTTGAGAATCTCGGCGGCCATCTCTTCGATCTGGGACTTCAAGCGGGCCCGAATCTCCGGCGATTCACTGAGCCCGAGGCTGATGCGAATGGGCGCCGCCGGCGCCGCCGCCAGGGTTTGAAGCTTCTCTTTCACCACGGAAAGAGCGTCGTCGGCCTCCCAGGCGAACGTTTGTTCTTTCTCGAAAATCCGCTTGGACCCCTTGAGAACGTCCGCCCGGATTTCCAGGGCCGGGGCGTTCACCGTGGCCCCGGCGGTTTTTTTCAGTTCCTCTTCGAAGGCCGGGTTGGCTTTCGGGAGAAGGAGGTCGGCCGTAAATGATTCCAAGTCCTTGCCCTGGAGGGATTCGAGCAACTTTTTCAGACCGAGGGCGAACTGAGCTTCGGCCGCTCCTTTTTCGCCCTTGAAAAAGCGCTCCAGATCCGCGGCGGCGTCGGCCAATTGCGGCCGGCCATCTTCGGGCTCGTTAAAATAGGGGAAGGTCGAGCTGAGATAGCCGAGTGTTTTTTCCAGACCGAGATTGTCGGCGGCCGTCACCACGAGGGCCGATGATTTGTTGAAAGCCCGGGGCACGACGCGGATGAGACCCGAAGCATTTTCGAGCGCCGGCAGGACGAGCTTGCCGACGCGTTGCAATTCCTGGGTGAGGGTGTTGGCCCCGACCAGGATCGGGGCGACGATGTTCTTGCGGAATTCAATTTCCGAATCCAGGAAAACCAACGGGAACATCGCCCCGGCCGTTTGGAGGACAAGCCGTGAGGCGAGGGGGGCGACGCCCCGGACCGCGCCGGAGGAGGGAACGATGATCCGCCCGTCGACCGTGTCCGGAATCATGTCCTCGTTGAGGTCCCCGTATATGCCCTTGGTCGTGAACAGGTTCAATAGGTCGAACTCATGTCCGGCTCCGTCGAAACGCGGCGGAGTTTTAAACCCGGGCGTCAGCATCCGTTTCGGGCGCCCGAGGCGGGAAACGAACGCCGTCTGGACGGATTTGCCGTACCGCAACGAAAACGTCAGCCGGGCGCAGCCCGCATAGGAGAGAATCCCGGATTTTTCCCCGCGCTGGTGGTGGGCGTGGAGGGCTTCGAGCGCCCGGAACGACCGGGCTTGATCCTCATCGTCGGTAAAATAGATCTCAACCCCGAGGTCTTTGACCTCGCCCGCGCCGAAATCGAGTTTTTTCAGGGCGCCCGGGCTGTTTTTCAGATTCGGAAATTCATACAGGACCGACCGGATGAACGTCATCTGGAGCGAAATGCCTTCCGTCTTGAGATAGGCGGTGATGTCGTGTTCGAGCGTGTCATATGTCGGGCCCGTTTCGCGCCCCCAGATGTCCCAGAAATACGGCCACCGCAGGAAAAACGCCCGGCCGGCCCGAAGGAGGGCGTCTTCGGATCCGGCCGTCAGGATGATTCCGTTTTGCGTTTTCGATTTGAACGTGCTGATGAATCCCTGGCCCGTCTCGAGGGCGGGGATGACGACGACGCCGTCATGGACGGCCTGCTTCAGCCATTTGATGTTCGGCCCGATGAGGATGGGGCTTTCGACCTCGGTGATGTTCGAGATCTCGGATTCCCGCTTCACAAGGGAGGGGTCCTGGGCCAGGCTTTCCAGGTTGGCCCGGGCGGCGATATCGGCGGCGAGAATAAGTTCGGCGGCCGTCGGGGAATCGGGGATGACGATCGTCACGGCAACCCGGTCGGCCCATCCGTCGCCGTCCGTGTCCTTGACGCCGTGGCCCAGCAGAAAGACCTGGGACAGGCTGCCGATCTCGGCCGCGATCGGGTAGGCCGTCGCGAGGAGGATCAGGCCGATGAAGACGATTTTTTTAAACATGGGATCACCTTTGAGGCCTCCGCTTTTTCGAGGGCTCTATTTTAGTACAACCCTTGCGGGAAAAACAGAAGAGGACGGATTGACGTTCGGACCGAATTTTCTTTAAGATGGGGCCGCCATTTTGCAGAGGAAAGGAGATGGAGATGTTCAAAGAGTTCAAAGAATTCGCGATGAAGGGCAGTCTCGTGGATATGGCCGTCGGTTTAATCATCGGCGGCGCCTTCGGCAAGATCGTCACCTCCCTCGTCAACGATATCCTCATGCCGCCGCTCGGGATGCTCCTGGGCAAGGTCGATTTCTCCAAGCTGTTCATCGATCTTTCGGGCGCCGGGCATCAAACGCTGGCCGCGGCCAAGGAAGCGGGTGCGGCCACGTTGAATTACGGGGCGTTCATCAACACCATCGTCGATTTTCTGCTGGTCGCCCTGGTCCTGTTCTTCGTCATCAAGCAGATGAATCGGCTGCGCCGCAAAGCCGCCGAAGCCCCGACGGCTCCGACGACGAAAGAATGCCCGTTTTGCCTTTCGGCGGTTCCGCTGAAAGCCGTGCGGTGCCCGCACTGCACTTCGGAACTCAAGGGCTGACGCTCGGCGTTCGTCGAATCCCCGGTTCTTTCGGGCGGGGGGAGGAGTCCGGTCCGCCCCGGGAATAACGGCGAACAAGGAAAAACGCGGGTGAAAGGATGGCGGATCGCCGCCGTTCATTCGTAAAGGACGGCCACTCCGACGGATCCGATTCCGCAGTGAATGCCGATGGCCGGGGAGACTTCCATCATGAAGGCCGGAGGGCGTCCGAAGAGGGCCGTCAGCTTCCCGGCGTACGCGGCGACCCGTTCGAGATTGCGGACGTGGACCAAGGCGTATCCCCAAACGCGGCGTTCCCGGGCTTCGGTTTCGATTTTCCGGATGATCCGGGCCATGTTGCCGGCCCGGTGAAAGGATTGACCGACGGATTCGATCCTCCCTTCCTCCGTCAGGGTGAGCACTGGTTTGATGTTCAAGGCGCGGGCGAGCCCTCCCTTGACACGGCCCACGCGGCCGCTCCGGACGAGGTATTTCATCGTCTGAACATCGACGTAAATCTTCGTTTTGGGGATCCAGGATTCCAACGCTTTGACGACGTCTTCGTGGGACCGTCCGGCCAGAATCATCTCGGAAGCCCGGGCGGCTTGAAGCCCCAATCCGGCGGCCGCGTTCCGGCTGTCGATCACCGTGATTTTTTTGCCGGCCAGCGTCTCGGCCGTCTTCTGGCAGGTCCGGTAGACGCCGGTCAGTTTGTCCGAGATCGTCAGGACGATGACGGATTCATAATGGCCGGCGAGATAGGACAAGGTGCTTTGAACGCTTTTCAGGGTCGGTTGGGACGTTTTCGGCTGGATTTTTTTATTTTCCAGAAGAGCGTAAACCTGGTCCGCGGAGATGGTGACCCGGTCGAGAAACACCTGTTCCCCGAACGTGACCAGGCAGGGAATGACATGGATTTGGCGGTCGTCGATCCAGTCGGGCGGAAGATCGCAGGTGGAGTCGACG
>JAPKZG010000064.1 GCA_026393895.1 Candidatus Aminicenantota bacterium | reverse complement strand
CGTAGTCGGTTTCAATGACGCCGGGCGCGTCGGTGCCGTCCGCTTTCTCCATCTCGACAAAAAGCGTTTGAGGGGATAAGTCGAAATTGGATGGGCTATGGCTGTCGATGACGATCCCACCGACCCAGCCCAAAATGGCTCCAGCAAGGATCGATTCGAAGTACCTGCCGAGGTCGTCTTCACCTTCCGGGCTGTCGAGCGGATTCCAGGCAGTGCGGATCATATTCCAGGCAGTGCGGACGAGAGGCCCCAAGACAACTCCTCCGACCGGCGCCAAGATTATGTTCGTCGGGATCGATTCGCCCAGGGAAGGCCTTTTTTTCGTTATGCGGATCTCGACGGGACGATAGCCGGCGAGTTCGAAGCGGACGACATGAATGTCCCGCCGTGCGAGCTTGAGATTGACGGGCGTCTCCCCGACGGCCGTTCCGTCGACGAAGACCATCACTCCCACCGGCCGGCTCGTGGCCGGGACAGGCTGTGTCCTTCCTCGGAAGAGGGTTTGACATCCCTGCATGGAGAAGATCGCCGGCGAACACGCGACAAGCCAAGCCACGGCTTTCAGGAACGATTTTGGCATAGCCACGATATCCTCCTATCTCAACGCTCCTTCGATGACGGCGACGGGGCCGGCCGCCTCGTGTCACCGGCATATGCCGTCTTCCCTTATCAAAATAACCATCGGCGGTCCCGGAGTTGTCAAGATTTGCGGTGGCGGATCGTTCAGCCTCGATCAGAAACGCAAGGCCTGCCGGAGCATCCGCGAAAGCCTGGGAAAAAACTTCGTGATATACTACCGCATTCTCGAGAAAAATCCCCAAGCTTTCTCACGAAAAATCGATCCATCGTCGATAAGGATTTATTAATAGGAATTTTCTTTTTTGGCTTGGTCCGTCCAAGGACCGGATTTTCGAGGGAAACCCCATAATGCCTCCGAGGATTATGATAGTTTTCATTTTGTATGATGTCAAATCGAGTCAGCACCTGCTCCGAGAGGCTCGGAAGTCGTCTCAGCGGTCCGTTGAGGCGAAAATCGCATGGACCGATCCCATACGCATTCGAGAGTGATTACGAAAAATATTCGACCGGCGGATCGGCGACCATGAGGAGATCCTGAAAAGCACTTTCCGGCGATGCTTCATCGTCCTACATGAGGCATCCGAATCAGGGCGGCGGCTTCTCCGCGACGAACGTCAACTTCAGGTGATCGATGATCCGGTCCACGACGGGATACTGCGTCAGGAAAGCAACAATCTTCATCCGGCCTCCGCACTTGGGACAGACCATTGAAGTCAGGGGACACGTACCGAATTCCGGAGAATTCGGAACATGTCCCCTCTTGAATCAAGATGCAGGTGAAAGTTGATCCGGTCCCCATTCGCCCCATATCTCGATGCGCTTGGCGCGACATAAAAAAACGCCCCGCCGTCCCCTTTGATTGGGGAGCGACGGGGCGGGACTGAATTCTAATAAACCGGCCGCGAGCCGCCTTACTCCGACATCTTTTTATAAGCGGCGTAGCGCTTCTTAGCTTCATCGGCCGCCTGGGCGAACAGTTCCGTGGCGATCTCGGGGAACTGCTGAGTGAGCGTCCTGTAGCGGACCTCATTCTTCAGGAAATCTCCATATTCGAGTTTCGGCTCCCTGGAGTCGAGCTGGAGCGGGTTCTTCCCTTCCTTGGCCAGGAGCGGGTTGTACCGGTAGAGGATCCAATAGCCGGTATCCACAGCCAGTTTTTCTTCGGCCTGCGTCTTCTTCATGTTGATCCCGTGGTTGATGCACGGCGAATAAGCGATGATGATCGACGGCCCCTCATAGGCCTCGGCCTCCTGAAACGCCTTGATGCACTGATTCATGTTGGCGCCCATGGCGACCGCGGCCACATAAACGTACCCGTAGGTCATGGCCATCTTGCCGAGGTCTTTCTTTGCCGTTTTCTTGCCGGAGGCGGCGAACTTGGCGACCGAGCCGGTCGGGGTCGACTTAGAGGCCTGGCCGCCGGTGTTGGAGTACACCTCGGTGTCGAGGACGAGGACGTTGACGTTCCGGTTCATGGCCAGGACATGGTCCAGGCCGCCGTAGCCGATGTCGTACGCCCAGCCGTCACCGCCGATGCACCAGACGCTTTTTTCAACCAGGAAATCCTGGAGCTCGGCGATTTTGGCCAGGTGCGGCTTGGTCCCGTTGGCGCCCTTGAGCGCGGCCGGAAGGGCGGCCCGAATCGCCGCAGCCGCGGCCTTAGCCTCGTCGCCCGTGTTCGTCCAGGACGCCTTCATCTTGGCGAAAGCGTCCGTCAGGGCCGGCGTTGTTCCGGCCGCTACGGCGGCGTCGATCGAGACCGCAAGCAGCTTCCGGTTGACGTCGACCGCCAGCCGCATGCCGAACCCGTATTCCGCATTGTCCTCAAAAAGCGAGTTACCCCAGGCGGGCCCCTTCCCTTCCGCCGTTTTGCAGTACGGAGAGGTCGGGAACGTGCCGCCGTAGATGGACGAGCAGCCCGTGGCGTTGGCGATTATCATCCGGTCGCCGAAGAGCTGGGTGGCCAGCTTGACGTAGGGCGTCTCCCCGCATCCGGAGCAGGCCCCGCTGAATTCGAACAGGGGCCGGAGCAGCTGGCTGCCTTTAATCGTGTCGCGCTTGTTGCCGTCCATGACCTCGTAGGGCGCCTTTTCGAAGAACGCCTCGTTGGCGTTTGCGCCGGCCGTCCGGGCTTCCTCGATGGGGATCATCTTTAACGACTTGACCTTGCTCGGGCAGGTTTCCACGCAGTTTTCGCACCCGACGCAGTCCTCGACGTAAACCTGGAGACGGTACTGGAGGTCGCGGTCGTTCTTGGAATTGGACTTGATCACGGTGAACGTCGCCGGGGCGCCTTTCAAATCCGCCGGGGCGATCTGTTTCGGCCGGATAGCGGCGTGCGGGCAAACGAGCGCGCATTGGTTGCACTGGATGCAGTTTTCCGGGATCCAGGCCGGGACCTCGACCGCGATCCCGCGCTTTTCCAGACAGGACGTGGCCGTTGGGATGGCCCCGTCGAAGGGCATTTTGGAAACCGGGAGCAGGTCGCCCTTGAACCGGGTGACCGGATCGATGACGTCCTTGGCGAAGGCGGAGGCATCGTCGGGGACGATCTTGGCCATGGGGACGGATTTTCCGGGTTGGGCCGGGATGGGGACATCCTCCAGGCCCGCGGCGGCCCGGTCGACGGCGTCCCAGTTCATCTTCACGACCTCCGGCCCTTTCCGGCCGTAGGTCTTCTCGATCGCTTTCTTGATGAGAGCGATCGCCTCGGCTCCGGGCAGGACGCCCGAGAGCTTGAAGAAGCAGGCCTGCATGATCGAGTTGATCCGGAGGCCCAGGCCGAGCTCGCCGGCGATCTTGTAGGCGTCGATCGTGTAGACCTTGACCTTCTTGTCGATGATCGTCTTCTGCATGTCCGCGGTCAGGTTCTCGAAGACCTCCCCGGCCTTCCAACTGGAATTGATGAGGAAGATCCCGCCCTCCCGGATGCCCTCGAGGATGTCGAGGCGGCCGATGTAGGACGGCTTGTGCAGGGCGACGAAATCGACGGTGTTGAGGAAGTACTGGGACTGGATCGGGTGCTTGCCGAACCGGAGATGGGAAATCGTAACGCCGCCGGACTTCTTGGAATCGTACTGGAAGTAGCCTTGGCCGTACATGTCGGTGTTGTCGGCGATGATCTTGATCGAATTCTTGTTCGCCCCGACCGTGCCGTCTGAGCCGTAGCCCCAGAACTTGCAGCGGACCGTGCCAGGAAGCTCCGTGTCCAGGACCGGGCCGACCGGAATCGAAAGATGGGTGACGTCGTCCTCGATCCCCACGGTGAACCCGTGGGTGCACTTGCCGGCGAGGTGGTCGTAAACGGCCTTGACCATGGCCGGCGTGAATTCCTTGGAGGACAGGCCGTAGCGGCCGCCGATGATCTTATAGTCGCGGCCGGACAGGGCGACGACGATGTCCAGGTAAAGCGGTTCGCCGATGGCCCCAGGTTCCTTGGTCCGGTCCAAAACGGCGATCCGTTTGACCGACTTGGGCAAGGCGGCCTTGAGCGCGTCCACGTCGAAGGGCCGGTAGAGGCGGACCTTGACCAGTCCGAGCTTGGCCCCGCCGGCGTTGAGATAGTTGATCGTCTCTTCGGCGGTTTCCGCGCCCGAGCCCATTATAATGATGACATTTTCGGCGTCGGGGGCCCCGAAATAATCGAAAAGATGATATTGCCGGCCGATCACTTTAGCGACTTTGTCCATATAGTGCTGGACGAGCGCCGGGGCGGCGCTGTAATCCTTGTTGATCGTTTCCCGGCCTTGGAAATAGACGTCCGGATTCTGCTGGCCGACTTTCATCATCGGCCGTTCAGGGTTCAGGGACCGCTTGCGGAAGTCTTCCAGATACTGGGGCTCGAAGAGGCCGGCCAGGGTCTCGTAATCAACGACGTCGACCTTCTCGACCACGTTGGAAGTCCGGAATCCGTCGAAGAAATGGAGGAAAGGGATCCGGGTCCGGAGGGTCGAAAGGTGGGCGACGATGGCCAGGTCCTGGGCTTCCTGAACCGAGCCGGCGCAGGTCATCGCGAAGCCGGTGTTTCGGGCGGCCATGACATCGCTGTGGTCGCCGAAGATCGACAGCGACTGGCAAGCCAGCGAACGGGCCGAGACCAGGAAGACCGTCGGCAGCATTTCGCCGGCGATCTTGTGCATGTTGGGCAGCATGAGCATCAAGCCCTGGGACGCGGTGAACGTCGTCGTCAGGGCGCCGGCCGAAAGGGCCCCGTGGACCGCGCCGGACGCGCCGCCCTCGGATTGCATTTCGACCACGTCCACTTTCTGACCGAAGATATTCTTCTTGCCCTGGGCCGACCATTCGTCGGCCAACTCGCCCATCGTCGAGGACGGGGTGATCGGGTAGATGGCCGTGACTTCAGAATAGGCGTAGGAAACATGGGTTGCGGCCGTGTTTCCGTCGATGGTTTTAAACGTCTTCTTCATAAGAAAACTCCTTTGTCGCCGCGAAAAACGGCGGTGTCGTTTATGAATTGCGGAAAACCGCTATTTAATCCGTAAGCTCCGTCCGCCCTTCCACGGCCTTGCGGACGGTGACCTGGTCGGCGAAATCGATGTCCGAACCCACCGGCAGCCCCATGGCCAGTCGCGTGAACCGCGTATTATACGCCTGAAGGGTCTTCACAAGGAAGTGGGACGTCGCCTCCCCCTCGGATGTCGGGTTGGTGGCGATGATGATTTCCTTGAAACGGCCGGTTTTCAGGCGCCGTTCGATCTTGTCGAGGCGAAGGTTCTCGGGCCCTATTCCCTTGAGAGGGGCCAACGCGCCGAGGAGGACGTGGTACCGCCCGTGGTAAACGCCTGACTTTTCGATCGCGGCGATATGAAAGGGTTCCTCGACGACGCACAAGATCTCGTCGCTGCGGTTCGGGTCGGTGCAATAGGCGCAGGGATCGGCCTGGGTGATGTTGTTGCAGACCGAACAATGGAAGAGGTTCTTTTTCAGGTCCCGGATCGCCTCGGCCAAACGGTCCGCGTCGTCCTGGTTCCCGGCGAGAAGATGAAAGGCCATCCGTTGGGCGCTCTTGCCGCCGACCCCGGGAATTCTCTTGAGTTCCTCGATCAGGCGGCCGAGCGGCGGGGCATATTCGTTCATCAGAACATCCCTGGAATTTTCAGGCCCGCGCCCAGGCCGCCCAATTTTTCGGCAAGCGCGGCGTCCACTTTGGCCGACGCGTCACGGAAGGCGGCCAAAATCAGGTCCTTGAGCATGTCGATATCGTCTTTGTTCACGACTTCCGGGTCCAGGTTGAGATCGAGGACGTTTTTCTGTCCGTCCAAAACGACCGTCACCATACCGCCCCCCGCGGAGCCCTCGACCCGCATTTCAGCCGTTTCCTGCTGAAGACGTTCCTGCATCTCCTTGGCCGATTTCAGCATCTTCTGGATGTCGCCGAAACTCTTCATCGTCTTTCACTCCTCTTCTTTCGGCCGCGGCCGGTCGGGGTCTTCCACGGAAATGACCCGGCCCTTGAGTTTATCCTGGAACAATTTCACGTTCGCGGTATTGAGAGCGGCCTCCCGATTGGCCTCGCGTTCCCGATGTGCCTCGCGCAAAGCGGACGGCACCGCGCTTATCGGCTCCTTGGGTGTCGGAACCGCCGGCGCGGGACGTGACGGGAGCGGCGCCGTGGGCGCCGGAGCCGGGGTTTTCAATCCTGCGGACGGCGAAGCCGCGCCGGCCGGTTGCCGCATGGTGAAAGCTTTCGCCGCTTCGACGGGCGACGGTTTCGCCGGCGGCGGCGTTGAGGCCGCACTCGCGATCGGCGGCCTCACTATCGACGGTCTGGCCTGCGCCGGAACGGCGGTCCCGGTCTGAACACGGAGACCGGCCGCCGGGCCGCTCGGCGGATGTTCTTCATCAAACCCGGCGATGACGTCCTTGAGCTCGACCAATTTATTGAAATGACAGAGCTTGACCAGTTGAGTTTCGAAGGCGATTTGCGGTTGCGAGGAATACTTCAGCGGCGCCTCTCCGTCCTGGAGGGCCTGGAGAAAAGGCCACGGCCTGGTCCAGGAGAGTCAGGCTGTCGCGGATACTCCCATCGGACGCCCGGGCGATGATGCCGAAACCGTTGTCGGTCAGAATCAGGTTTTCTTTATGGGCGATCTCGGCGAGATGGGCCATGAGGTCCTTCTGAGACACCTTCTTGAACTCGAAATACTGGCACCGCGAGATGATGGTCGCCGGGACCTTTTGCAACTCCGTCGTGGCGAAGATGAAGATCGTCTTTTCCGGCGGCTCCTCGAGCGTCTTGAGCAGGGCGTTGAAGGCCGACCGGGAGATCATGTGGACTTCGTCGATGATGACGACCTTATACCGGCTCTGCATCGCCTTATACTGGACCAACTCGCGCAGGTCCCGGATGTTTTCGACTCCGGTGTTGGAGGCCCCGTCGATTTCCAGGACATCCACCAGCCGGTCCTCCTGGATGGCCGTGCAGAACTCACAGACGCCGCAGGGAGTGGGCGTCGGCCCTTTTTCGCAGTTCAGCGCTTTGGCCAGGATCCGGGCGGCGCTCGTCTTTCCCACGCCGCGCATGCCCGAAAACAGGTACGCCTGGGCGATCCGGTCGCTCCGGACGGCGTTCTGAAGAGTCTGGACGATCGCTCTCTGACCGACCATTTCCTCGAAGGTCATAGGCCGGTATTTGCGGGCCAATACGGTGAAATTCTGGTTAGACATCCTGTCTTCCGGGTGTATCGTGAAGGGGATTCCCGTCCCCTTGGGATACAGAGTAATTTACCACAAACCGGCCCCCGCGGGAAAGTGGTTTTTTGTTATAATCAGGGCGCTTTGAACCGTCCCCGAAGTCTCCTCGCCGTCCACGCCGCGACGGTGCTTTTCGGCCTGGCCGGCCTTTTCGGCAAATGGCTGGAGCTTTCGCCTCTTCTCATCGTCCTCGGACGGGTCGTTTTCGCCGCCGCGGCCCTGGCTATCATTATTATCGCCGCCGGCGGCCGCTTTTCCGTCCACAGGAAAATCGACGGCGTTTTTTTTCTTCTCCAGGGACTGATCCTGGCCGTCCATTGGGTCCTTTTTTTTGAGTCGATCCGCGTTTCGACCGTGGCCGTGGGGCTGCTGGCCTATTCGAGTTTCCCTGTGTTCACCGCATTCCTCGAACCCCTCTTTTTTCGAGCCCGGATCAGCCGGCTTCACGTCGCTTTATCTTTCGTCTGCCTGGCCGGGGTCTTCCTCATCATCCCGCACTTCGCCTGGTCCGATCGCGTCTTTCAGGGCGTCATTTACGGCCTGGGCGCCGGGGCCACGTTCTCCCTCTTGAGCATTTTCAACCGGAAATTGTCGTTTCGGTACGCAAGCCCGGTCGTCGCTTTCTACCAGGACGCTTTCGCCGCTCTGTTTCTCCTTCCCGTCGCATTCCTCAAACCTTTCGCTTTATCGGGACGGGACATCGCGCTTCTTGCGATATTGGGACTGCTGTGCACGGCCGTTGCCCATACGCTCTTCATCGCCGGGATGCGGCGGCTTTCGGCCCAAACCGCCAGCATCATCAGCGCCCTGGAGCCGGTCTACGGGATCGTCTTCGCCGCGTTGTTGCTCCGGGAATGGCCCGTCGCCCGGACGATTCTCGGAGGCCTGGTCATCCTGATCGCCGTCTTCGTTCTCTCGCTCCTGAACCTGAAAAAGGAACGTCCGCTCACTCCCGGTCCAGGATCGCGAGTTTGAACCTGAATTCGATTTGAGAATCCCGCCGTTCGACCCGGCCGAATTTTTTCTGAAAGTCGGTGAAATCGAAACCATCGGGACGATCGGCGACGACTTCAATGTAACGGTCGAGATTCGCCCGAAGATTCTTAAGGACGCCGGCGGCCGCATCCGGTGATGGATAAGACACGATCAACCGGCTGAACGGCGGGCCGTCGCCGGATTGGTAATCCGCCAGGACGCCGAATATTTTCCCGTTCAATTCCAGGACGTCCCCTTCCCCCAACGAATAAAACGGTTGGAGTCCGACCGGGCCCCGGATCAGGCGTTCGCTTCCCGTGACGCGGCCGGAATTCGGAAGCGCGGAAAACGGATTATCGATCGGTAGGTCCAAAATTTGAGCCAGAACGGTCCGGGCCAGGGCGATCATCTCGGGTCGGAGGGCCGAGCCCGCCTCGAAATTGTCGACTTTAAGAAAATAGCGCCCCTTGATCGCGATGATCTGGGCGTCCTCGCTCGAATTCCGGGCGGGAATCTCCGGCCAGGGCGTTTCCCGGCCCGCGTTCATCAGATAAATCCCCAGGGCGGCGGCCGGCTCGGTCATTTCATAAAGCTCGAGGACGAGTTCCGCTTTTTCCCCGACGTAGGATTGCACGAAAAGTTTGGAGAAGCCGAATTCCAGGAAAAGCTCCGCCCCGCCGTCGATATGGTTGAAAAGGTCTTTTTCAACAAAGACGTGCGGCGGTCCGCCGGGTTCCCAACCCTGGACGAAACCGCCGGGCGGAAGGATGTTTTGGGCGAACGCCGCCCCGAAGGTCGAGATCATCGAAACGGCGAGGCCGATGGAGAACACGCGCTTGGGCTTCATGGATCTCCTCATCACAAACCGGCGGTTCGACCGGTCCGGGACTATTTTACCCGTGAATGGAACGCTGGAAAAGGCGGATGTTCAACCTACGGCCGGATCGAGAGCGAAAGCTTCAGGACGCCCCGTTCCTCCGCCGGCCAGAACCGCGAGGTCGGATCCCAGCGCCGTTCCCAATTCTTGTTGTAGACGAGGTAGATCTCGTTCCCCGCGGAAATCCGCCACCGCAGGCGGCTGCTCCACCCCAGCAGCCGGGAGACGTCGTCGTACTGGATGTAATTCATCAGGCCGAAGTCGGGCGAGAGGTAGACATCGGCTTTGACCTGGTAAACGTTCTCGTTGAAATCACCCTGGGCCATCCGGCCGCGGACGATATTGGTGTTGAACGACAGGTTGACGAACCCGTCGACCTTCACCGCCAGGCTCGCCTGGAAATTGTCGTAGCGGCCGGAATAAAACGGGCCGAAATTGTAATGGACCGAAAGGGAAACCGGCCGGCGGGCCGAAGTGGAAAAGCTCACCTGCTCGCTGGTGTAATCGTAGGGCCCGGCGGGCAGGACGACTCCCTCGGCGACTTCGAAATCATACGGCAGGACGTCGCGGACTGATTGGATATTGAAACTGAAACTTTCGCCGCTTTCGGCCTGAAATCCGAAGGGCGAAAGCGTCAGCGTGCGGGTCTCCAAATTTCCGGAGAGATCCCAGTAATAGTCGGCGCTGGCGTTGAAATAAACTTGCCGGATGATTCCGCCAAGAAATCCCCCGGCCGGCCTCGGCTGAAAGGACATATTGAGGTAGCCGGTCTGGATGCCGTTGCGCGGGATGAATCCCAACCCGGGATTCAGGGCATCGCCGTACCAGGCATAGGTCGACTGAACGTTCCAGAGGTCGTTGGGATAATTGGCCCGGAAGCCGAACCCGTGGCGCCGGCCCTCCTTCTCCTCGTTCCAGTTATAAACGCCCCAGGCGGCCAGCATGACGTTTTTATCGCCGAGAAAGGTGGAGGAACTGTAATTGAAATCCGCCCCAATCATGGAATTCCTCTCCCCCGTGGGGCTTCCGTTGGTGAAAATCCAGCCGACCTTGCTCTGGGCAAAGACATTTTGGGTCATCCGGGCAGCCAGCATATTGTGTCCCGATTGACCCTCCGAAGCGCCGGTTTGGACGTTGAGCAGGGAGAGGTTCGTGTTTCCGATTTTGCCGTAGAGCTTGGTCCCGAAGAGGACGGGGATCTGTTCCCCGTTCACCAGCCCGATGGTCCGGCTGAAGAAGGGCGTAAAACTCACGCTCGAGCTGAAACTGAACGGCTCCGATCCCTCCAGAAAGAACATTCTTTTTTCAGGAAAGAAAATCGGAAAACGGGTTAGGTTGATCATGCGCTCGTCGACCTCGGTCTCGGCGAAGTCCATGTTCACGCTGACGACGCCAACCAGGTTGGGCGTGAAACTCTTGTAAATATCCAATCCGCCGTCCATCCGGAAGTCGGCGGCGGTGCCGGCGGAATGATTCTTTTCGATCCCGGTCAGGCCATACGGACGGAAGGTGATCCCCCTGCCCTGGCGGATGTTTTCGATGCCCTCCAGCGGCGCCGATTCCCCGGGATTGTTGAAATTGCTGTCCCGGGAGATCCCGGAAAGCCGGATCGTTTCCATTTTACGCGGGATGTATCGTTCGACGTTGAGCCCCCAGACCGTGAGTCCGGGTTTGAAGGAAATCGACTTGAAGGGTATGCGGAACTCGGCGCTCCAGCCGTCCTCCCCGATCCGGCTCGCGGCGTCCCAGATCCCGTCCCAATTCAGGCTGGCGCTTCCGGCATAAACCAGGCCTTCGCCGCGGGCGCCGCGGGCGTTGACGAAAAAGACATAGGCCGTGCGTTTATCCTGAAAAGGATCGAGGAGGATGACGACTTGATCGTCGCTCGGAGACGCTGAATCGAAGTGGTAGTACCCGTGGCCGCCGGAGGCCGACCCGCCCTCATCATGGGCCATCGTGTTGGCCGTGATCCGGCCGGGTTCCCGGTCGCGGCAAAGAATTCCGATGTAAAGGGCGGCCTCGTCGTAGACGATCCGCATTTCGGTCTTTTCAGTCGGCTCCGCCCCCGGCGTGGGTTCGACCATGCGGAAATCGGCCGTCGCGGACGCTTCCGCCCAGACGGGATCGTCCAGGCGGCCGTCGATTTCCGGTCCGGTCGCAACGCGGACGGCCTTGACCCCGGCGGCGGGAAGGAACGCGGCGAGAAACAAAACGGACAGCAATGCCCGTAAGGCACGTTTCGCGATTTGGCTGCGACCGCCCGGCCGTGATTTCTTCATGATCGCATAAAGGCGGTAATAATATCCGTTTTGCCGCGATTGCGCAAGGAAATCATCAACGAGCGGCCTGTCCCCACCCCGGACCGACCCCCCCTCGGCCAAAGCAAGATTGACTTCCCGGTAAAGCGCGCTTATTCTGTAGTCAAATCGGAGAACATGAACCTCTCGATGAAGAAACCTCCGTGAAAGAACCTGAGAATTCCGGAAAACGGGAGGATTCGGCGCCAAACACGCCAAGAAGGGCATCTTCATCTTCCGTAACCGGAAAAGGGAGGCGGCCGTCAGCCGTTCCTTTTCTGAGTTTTGTCGCCCTGGCCGCGGCGATCATCACCGTCGGATATACCTCCTATCGGCGCTATGTCCGAAATTTCGGACTCGAAGTCTCACTCGAATTGACGTCGATCGCCGACCTGAAAGTCTCTCAAATCGAGAGATGGCGGAAGGAACGCCTGCGGGATATGTCCCATCTTGATCAAAATCCCATGCTTCCCGACCTCGTTCGTCGTTCTCTCCAGGATCCGGCCGATCCGGAGGCTCGACGGTTCCTTCGAACCTGGCTGGAAAAATACAAGGCCGGCGGCGAATACGATCAAATCCACGTTTTGGATCGACAGGGCAAAGCCGGTCTCTCCGTTCCCGAAGAAATCCCTCCTGTCTCTTCGGCCGTTGTCCGCCGCCTCCCGGACCTTTTCCAATCGGGCCGCTCGGAAATTCTGGATTTCTACAAGGACGACACCGAGTCCCGGGCCGTTTTAAGCCTGTTGATTCCCATCAGAAACGAAAATCCCCAACCCGCAGTCGTGGGGGTCCTCGCGCTGCGTATCGATCCGGAAATATACCTGTATCCGTTTATCCAAAGATGGCCCCGCCCGAGTCAAACGGCCGAGACGCTGATCGTCCGCCGGGACGGCGATGAGGTGCTCTTTCTGAACGAACTTCGGTTTCAAAAAAATACCGCGCTCAACTTGAGAATACCGCTTCGCGAACAAACAATCGCCGGCCAGGCCGTCGGGGGCCGGGAAGGAATCGTGAGGGGACTCGATTACCGCCGGATCCCGGTGATCGGCAACCTGCGGCGGATCCCGGACTCACCCTGGTTCATGATCGCCCGCATCGACGCGGACGAAGTGTACACCCCGATGCGCGCGCGTATGTTGTTGAATTTGGCGTTTATAGGGGCTCTTCTGATCGCCGCGGGGCTGGGCGTAGGGACGATCCGGCGGAGACAAAGAATCCGCTTCCTGCGGGAACGTTTGGCCTCGGAACGCCATCTCCGCGCCCTTTCGTCCCGACAGGAAGCGCTTTTGGCCTCCCTTCCCGAAATCATCATGGAGGTCGACCAAAACAAAGTCTATGTCTGGGCCAATCAACCGGGCCTGGACTTTTTCGGCGAGGACGTGATCGGCAAGGAAGCCGCTTTTTATTTTGAAGGCGAACAGGATACCTACCAAAAAGTCTCCCCCGTTTTCAACGGCACCGAGGATGTGATCTACGTCGAAAGCTGGCAGCGCCACCGGGACGGCCAAAAACGGCTGCTCGCCTGGTGGTGCCGGACGATCAAGGATCCTGAGGGAAACGTGACCGGCGCCCTTTCCTCGGCCCGCGACATCACCGAGGAACGACAGGCCGAAGCTCAGACGGTAGCCGCCTTGGCCGCCTTGAGGGAGAACGAGGCGATTTTCGATCAATTCATGAAGAACAGCCCAGTCTATATGTTTTTCAAGGACGAAAATATCCGGGCCCTTCGTTTAAGCGCGAATTACAAGGACATGCTCGGCCTGCCCGTCGAGGAAGCGCTCGGTAAAAACATGGACGAGCTCTTCCCGTCCGACCTGGCCAAGAGCATGATCGCCGACGACCAACGGATCCTGCGGGAAGGCAAACAGGTTAACATCGAGGAAGAATTGAACGGCCGGTTTTACGCGACGATCAAGTTCCCGATCCACGTCGAAGGGAAGCCGCGGTACCTGGCCGGATTCACAATCGACATCACCGAGCGCAAACTCGCGGAAGACCAGATAAAGGCCGCCCTCGAGGCCTTGCGTATTTCGCTCCGGGAAAAGGAACTCCTCCTCCAGGAGATCCATCACCGGGTTAAAAACAACATGCAGATCATCTCCAGCCTCTTCAACCTGGAAGCCGAACATGCATCGCTCGCCACCCGCGAGATTCTGAAGAAGGGGCAGACGCGCATCCGGTCCATGAGCCTCGTCCATGAGAGACTTTACCGCGCGGCCGACTTGTCAAAAATCGACCTGGCCGAATATATCGAAACCCTGGCCGTCCATCTGTTCCAGGTCTACGTGGTCGATCCCCGGCAGGTCCGGTTGGAGACGGATTTCGAGGAAGTCCGGTTGGACATCAATTCGGCCATTCCCTGCGGCCTGATTCTCAACGAATTGATCTCCAACGCCCTGAAGCACGCCTTCCCGGGCGGCCGGAAAGGCGTCATCAATATACGGCTTGCCCGGGCGGCCGAGGGCACGGTGGAACTCCTGATCTCCGACAACGGGGTAGGATTGCCCGACGGGATGGATTTTCGCAATCCCTCGAGTTTCGGTTTTCAGATCATCAAACTACTCGTCGACCAATTGGATGCGGCCATCGACCTGGATCGATCCAACGGGACGACGTTCATCTTGAAATTCAAGGAATTGAAATACAAGCCGCGGATTTGAGCCCGGCTCAAACCCTGACGTGGACGGTCTTCTCCTGATCGACAACCCCGCCGTATATGGCTAAAGCCATGAACGGCACAGGCTTTGTGGGCCTTTCCCACCCTTCACGACGGACGATACGGTTCGTCCGGAGTCAGGGCAGTCCTATGCGATCCTTGGGAGCTGGGACAGGCTATACCTTGACAAAGCGTGTTTTCTCCGGTGAGACGACGCCGAGCCCTCCCCGCCGACAAAAACGGAAAATACAATTTCCTGCGATTCGAAGCTCTATAGGGCGGGGCAGGCCTGGCTATGCTCGGACGTGGATCATCTTCTCCTGATCGACAACGCCGAGGCCGAGTTTCTCGGCGTAGCGCAGGTATTCGGTGAACCGCGGATTTTCGTTGACCGAAACACCCATAGCTTTTCGTTTTTCGGTCAGGAGGTTGTAGCAGAGCATGTCCAGGGCAAACGGGTCCGTGGCCAGGTAGATCCGGTTGTCGACATAGGCGAACTTGGCGTTGGGCCCCGGGCCGCCGTCGTATTGGGACCGGAGCCCGTCGGTGATGTTGAGGACCATCTTGTCCCGCACGTCCGGAAATGCGAGCACCTCGACGCAAACGTCGAGGAACAGCGGCGCGTGGAGGCGGTTGGTGTTGCAGACCGCCCCGTAACCGATATTCTTGGTGGCCATGGAGATCGCGTTCCCGCTGTTTTTAAAAACCGGAAGATTGATGATCTTGGTCAACCGCTGCGTCAGGAGCTTCCCGAAATAGGAATGCTTCCCGTTGAACACGTGCTGGTTGAGATATTCGAGGTCCTTGGGGCCGTCGACGTCGGCCCAGTAATATTTATCGAGGTCGAAATTCGGGACGCTGACGTGCGTGCCGTCGGGCTTCAGCCACTTGCTGTTATCCGTTGTTTTCCCCTCCTGGGCCGCCTCGTCCATCGTCTGGAGCCCTTCGATCGACATCCCGGGGAAACGTTCCGCCGTGAATCCGGCGTCTGTCAACATGTAATCGAACCGGTCCCAGATGACGATATTTTTTCGGGGAATCCCGCCCGCTTCGAGCCAGGCGGCGACGGCGTCCACCAATTCCAGCCGGGTGCTGATCAGCCCCGGGCCGACCGGGTTTACCTTGAGCCCGACGACGTCGTCTTTCGTAAAGAGAAGAGCGAAACTATCTTTCGAATTTTTCCCGGTCAGGGCCGCAATCCCCTTCTCGAACATGGCCCGCACGACCGCCGGATCGGGGTTCCCGTCCGGCATGGCCGCCGGGTCATGGACTTCGACGATGCGGCCGGGACAAAGCCCCGGCAGGGAGGTTTTCGTCCGGGGGATTTTCAGCGCGTCTTCGATGTTCGTCTTCGGTTTGGGCGGCGGCGTTTTCGCGGCCGGGGCGGCTTGTCCCGATTCGTGAGCGAACAGGAAACGGTTTCCCAGGCCGGACGATGCGACAGCCGCGACGGCCGCCGCCGCGGCCGCTCCGCGTTTCAGAAAATCACGGCGCTCGACGGTGTTATCCGAGGGCATGGAACGGTAGGCGCGGGCGCTCATGTGAAAACCTCCTCTGTTCGATCAAGCGCGGAGGCGTTTCCCCCTTTCCCGGGGAATCCGGAGGCCGCTGCCCGGCGCCTTATTTATCGAGTTGGACGAAGACTTCCTTGATCTTTTCGAAGGCCCAGTCGAGGTCCTTCGTCCCGATGATCAGCGGCGGGGCGAACCGGATGACGTTGTCGTGGGTCTCCTTACACAGGAGTCCCGCCGCCGCCAGCGCCTCGCAGTAACGGCGGGCTCCGCCGGCTTCGGGATAAAGCTCCACGCCGATCAGCAAGCCCCGTCCCCGGACTTCCTTGATGTGCCGGCTCTTGATGGTCCGCAGTTTCGCCATGAAATACTTACCCATCTTGGCCGCGTTGGCGACGAGATTTTCTTCCTTGATCACCCGGAGCGATTCGCGGGCGATGGCGCAGGCCAGTGGATTCCCGCCGAACGTCGAGCCGTGCTCGCCGGGCCGAAAGACGTTCATCACGTCGGCCGTGGCCAGACAGGCGGAGATCGGATAGCATCCGCCGCCGAGCGATTTTCCGATGACGATCATGTCGGGCTTCGCCTTTTCATGTTCCCAGGCAAACAATTTTCCCGTCCGGCCCAGCCCGGTTTGAATTTCGTCCGCGATGAACAGGATGTTGTTTTTCGAGCAGATCTCCCGGACCTTCTTGAGGTACCCGGAAGCCGGGATGAGAATGCCGGCTTCGGCCTGATACGGCTCGACGAGGAAGGCGGCAGTATTGGGGGTGATCGCTTTTTCCAGGGCGTCCGCGTCGCCGAAGGGAATAATCTTGAATCCCGGCGTGAACGGGCCGAAATCCTTCCGGTAAAGCGGCTCGGTTGAAAAGCTGATGACCGTGACCGTCCGGCCGTGGAAATTGTTGGCACAGACGATGATCTCGGCCTGGTCCTGGGGAATACCCTTTTTCTGATAACCCCACTTCCGGGCGGTTTTGACCGCCGTCTCGACGGCTTCGGCCCCCGAGTTCATCGGCAGAACCATGTCATAGCCGGTCCGTTGGCAGAGTTCCTTGGCCAGCATCGGCCACTGGTCGTTGCGGAAGGCGCGCGAGGTCAGGGTCAGTTTGCGGGCTTGGGCGATCAGGGCTTTGATGATGCGGGGGTGGTTGTGGCCGTGGTTGACGGCCGAATAGGCGCTGAGAAAGTCGAGGTATTTGCGGCCGTCCACGTCCCAGACCCAGATGCCCTTGGCCTTGTCGATGACGACGTCCAACGGGTGGTAGTTGTGGGCGCCGTACTTGTCTTCGACGGCGATGTACTGTTTGGTGTTCATGAAAGGACTCCTTTATATGTACCTACCTCTCCGGCCTCTCCTAGGACTAGGAGAGGGCTGCTGGTAGACGCTCCTCCTGAAGGACAATCTTAACATCGGAACGTCTTTAAGACTCCCTTCTTATATTTATCTACCTCTCCTACCTCCCCTAAGACTCGGGGAGGACGGCCGGTAGACGTTCCTCCTGAAGGAACGGAGAGGGCGGGATTTGAACCCGCGGTACACCTTGCGGCGCACACGCGCTTTCCAAGCGCGCTCCTTAAGCCACTCGGACACCTCTCCGCAAAAAGAACGCGTTTGAGGAAGACTTAAATTACCAGAAATCCCCCCCCGGCGTCAACGAAACAGGCGCGGAGTCCGCTCCCCTTTCACAATCGGACGATAACGCCGGTCTCCAGCGGCCGGAAATCGAATCCGAAAAACGGTTCGGAGCAGACCATCCGCAGGTCGGGCGTTTCGGCGGCCTGGAGGCGATAGTAAGCGCCCGAAGCCGTCGAGCGACAATAAGCGAAAAGTCCTTCGGCGGAGGCCAGACCCAGGTTCAGCGCGGAGATCTCGCGGCAGGACGTTTCCAACTTCCGCAGAAGGGCTTCCATCCGGTCGCGGGAGGATCCGGCCGGATTCAGCGTTCCGAAAAGACTCCAGATTTTTTGAGCGCCGATTTCTCCCGGGAGCGGCCGGCCGGCCGAAACGCCTTTCAGGAGGCCGTTGAAAACAAACGCCCGCTTGTCGGCGACATAAGGTTGATTGAATTCCAGTTTTCCCCTGTGCCCCGGAAAGGATGCGCTTCGGGCGTGAATCACGAAGCGGTGCGCCGCCGGGAATGAAGTAAACGTTTCCTCCTCTTCCCAAACGGGGCGCAGCGACCAATATCCGCGCCAGCCGCCGTTTTCGTTCCGGAGACAGATTCCCCAACCGTCGCCCTGGCGGTCTCCATCCTCCGACCGGCTGCGTTCGGCCATTCCGGCAAAACGCCGGAGAAGATCGGCCGGACGGATCGCCGGCCGGCTTTCGACCATCAGGAAGCGGCACATGGCCCATTCACCGGAATCGACGCGGTCGGCCTCAACCCGCGTTCCGATAAGGCGGCCCGGAAGGCCGAAAGAGCGATTTCCAGATGGTTTTCATCGATGATATAAGGCGGCAGAAAACGGACAACGCCCGGCCCGGCCGGAATCGCCAGGACACGCTCCTTCTGAAGACGGCGAAGAATCTCGTCCCCGTCCGCCCCGACCTCGACGCCGATCATCATCCCTTTCCCCCGGACTTCCAAAATCGCGTCCGCATCGATATTTCGAAGCCGCTCGAGAAAAATCCGGCCCAGACGCTCGACATGGGACAACATTTCCTCGGACACGACGGAAAGCACGGCCAGGATTCCGGCCGCGGCCAGCGGGTTTCCGCCGAACGTCGACGTGTGAATTTTTCGCGGAATCGCCCGAGCGATTTTTTCCGACATCAAAACCGCGCCCGCCGGAATCCCCCCCGCCAGTCCCTTCCCCAAGGTCACGATATCGAAAGCGGGAATCTCATCGGAAGACGCCAAAAAACGGCCGGTCCGGCCGATTCCCGTCTGGATTTCGTCCACGATCAGGACCGCCCCGGCCGCGGAACAGGCCTTCCCGACTTCAGCTAGAAATAAAGGCGGCGGGACTCGAACGCCGCTTTCGCCTTGAATGGGCTCGATGATCACGCCCGCCGTTTGATCGTCGATTGCGGCCAATCCGAAAGGATTTCCGTATTCGATGAAGACAAAGTCCCACAACAACGGTTCAAACGGCGCGCGATAAGCCGCCCCGTCGGTGGCCGAAAGCGCTCCGAGTGTTTTCCCGTGGAATCCGTTCCGGAAAGCGACGAATTTTTTCCGCCCGGTCGCCAGAACCGCGAATTTAAGGGCGGCTTCATTGGCCTCCGCGCCGGAATTCGCGAAAAAAACTTTCGTCAACCCCCCGCCGCACCGGGCCGCGAGAGCGGAAGCGGCTTCGGCCCGGACATCGCAGGTGAATCCTCCGTGGAGACTCGGCAGAGTGCGCAATTGTTCGGACAGAGCCGCGGTTACCGCCGGATGATTGTGACCGAGAATCGAGACGCCGTAATTGGACATCATGTCCAGGTAACGTTCGCCGCGGTCATCCTCCAGAAAAACACCCTCGCCCCGCCGGATCACCAGGCCCCGGCGGGGATAGACGTTCAGGAGACGCAGGGCTTCGAGTCTTTGAACATCGATCATCGGGATTACTCCATTCGGAAGCTCTGCGGACTTCCATCCGTGAGATCTGCCGGCTGTGGTCTTTGGATCGCCCGTCCCCGAAGCGGGGATTCGTGATCCCTCCGCAAACGAACGTCCGTGTTATCCCGCGGAGGGGATTTTAAAACCGTTCCGCGCCCCGCCAGGGCGTCCCGAAGCGGATGCTCGACCCGGCCGTCGCCGAAATAAACGGTTTGAACGCCTCCGGCCAACGCGCGCGAAACGGCGATCAACTTTTTCCCCATCCCGCCGGCCGCCCCGGACAAGGAGGCGCCGATTTCGGCGGCCTGGATTTCGGCGACCCGGCTTTCGGGGTCGTTCGGGTCCGCCAGGAAGCCGGCGGCTTCGAAGAGAAAAACCATCGTCCCGGCGCGAAGGGCAATCGCCGTGGCCGCCGCGGCCAGGTCGTTGTCGACGTTGACGATGTTGCCCTCCTCGTCGAGGGCCGGGGCGCAGAGAACCGGAAGATATCCGGCCTCAAGCAGGACTTCGAGAAAACGACCGTCGACGGCGTCGACCCGGCCGGTCAGGTTTCCGCGAAGGAGCTTGATTTTGTCGCCGTCGCGGACCGGAATTTCCCGTTTGGCCGTCGCCCGCCAGAGCCCTCCATCGACGCCGCTCAACCCGACCGCGTTGAGACCGTGTCGGCGGAGCCGGGCGACGATCCCGGTCGAAGTCAGTCCGGGATAGGCCATCAGAAAAACATCCAGGGCGTCCTTGTCCGTATAGACGCTCGAGATGCCGGAAGGAGAAATCACCCTCCGGACGGGCACGTTCAAACGGGCCGCCAAGTCGTTTCGGGCGGCGTTCCCGCCGTGGATCAAAACAATCTTGGACCGCGTTTGTTCCTCGGCCAGGTCGACGGCCAGCCCGTCCCAATTGATGCTCCGGCCCCCGCCGGCTTTCACGACCAACATCGTTTCCTCACCGCTTTCTCAAACCCGGACGGCGTTCATCCGAATCTCTGTTCGAATTCCCGCGCCTGGACATCACTCGTTTTTCCCGAAATCACCGAGTGAAGGACCAGCCGGCGGACGTTTCCGACGATCCGCGGGGACAGAGGCTCATATTTTCCCGGACCGAATTTCATCAACGCGTCCAGATGAATTCCGGCCTTGTGGGCGAATCCGTTGGCCGGGCTGGTGATCAAATGAAGCGGGACGTCGATCCCGCACAGGTGCGAAACCAACCCTTCGGCGGCGGTGAGTTCCTCCATCCGGTACCGCCGGGCCACGTCCGGATCCAGAACGTAAAGATTGGCCAGGAACGACGACAAGGGCGTGATCCCGGTGCGCTCGCCGATGCCGAGGAGCGAAGCGCTGATCCAGTTGGCCCCGGCGCGGACGGCGATGACCGCGTTGCTCACGGCCTGTCCGAGGTCATTGTGAAAGTGTCCTTCGATCTCGAGACGCGTCCTCCGCCGGAGTGCTCCGACGCGCCGGGCGACCTCCCAACCCTGGGCTTTTCCCAAGGTGTCGGCTAGGGCCACGCGCGTCGCCCCGGCCGATTCGGCCTGCTCGTAGATGTCCAGGCAGTCCCGGAACGAACGGCCGAAGAAATCCTCGACGCCGACGCGGACATCCAGTCCGAACGACAGGGCCAGGGCGATGTTTTGACGGAGCCGCTCGCGCGAAGAATCCGGGGTCAGCCCCATCGCGGCCAATCTCTCGACGTCCGCGGTGCAGAGGACGCTCACGCCATCCACCGCGCATTCAGCCGCCGCCCGGATGTCCCGCTCATGATTCCGGATGTGGGCGAACAACCGCGGCCGGTCGCCGTCCCCCCGTCTCCGCCGGAGGGCGGCGATCCGTTCCCGGATTTCGGGCTGGACGGGATTGCCCACCTCGACGATTTCCACGCCCAGGAGGACCAGACGGTCGAAAATCTCCCGCTGGTCCTCCAGACTGAAATTCGCTCCGGCGAATTGAAAGCCTTCCCGGAGCGTGGAATCGACCACGCCCTTGAAATGCGCCAGAACGGACGAATGATTGATCATGATCACACCGGATGGAGGCCGGGGAATTCGAGACCCGTCGTCTCGGGAAAGCCGGCCATGAGGTTGAAACATTGAACGGCGTTTCCCGCCGCTCCCTTAACGAGATTATCGAGAGCGGACATGACGACCAGGCGCCGTCCGCCATTTTCGAGTTCAAAGCCGATTTCGCAAAAATTCGTCCCCTGGAGAATTTTCGGCTCGGGGAACCGGTACAAACCGCGGTTCTCTTTGACGATCCGGACAAACGGCGAGTCCCCATATTCCGCCCGGTAGGCCTTCCAGACGTCCTTTTCGGTGACGGCCCCGGCGTCGGGAAACACATGGATCGTGACTAGAATTCCGCGGACCATATCGATCGCCGTCGCCGTTACATAGAGGGAAAAGTTTGCGCCCTCCGCCTCCAAGATCCGGCTGATTTCAACCGTGTGCCGGTGTCCGGTCGGTCGATAAGACCGGACGGCTCCGGCCCGTTCCGGATGATGGGTGGAATCCGACGGCCGGGCGCCGGCCGCGGAGCTTCCCATTTTGGCGTCGATGACGACCGCGCCGCCGCGGACGAGACCGTGGCGGACCAAGGGGCGGAGACCGAGGATCGAGGCGATCGCTTCGCATCCCGGGCCGGCGACGCAGGAAGCGGACCGGATCGCCGCGCGGTTGATTTCGGGGATGCCGTAAACGAACCGGTCCAGGAGGTCGGGACACTGATGATCGGATTCATACCATTGTTTCCAATCCTCCGCTCGGCGCAAGCGGAAATCCGCTCCCAGGTCGACGACCTTCGTTCCCGTTTTCAGCCACCGGTCCATGGATTTCATCGACTCGCCGTTGGGGAGGCTCAGAAACAGGACGTCGCAGGGCGAAATTTCCTCGGGCCGGCAAAAAACGAGCGGCCGCAAACTCCGGAGATTCGGGTGGACTAAGGCGACCGGCTCGCCGGCGAACCTGCGGCTGGCGGCCTGGCGGACGTCCGCCCCGGGATGGGCGAGAAGCAGGCGCAGGAGCTCGCCGCCGCCGTATCCCGCGGCCCCGATGACCGCGACTTTCAACCGATCCGGGCTCATCGTTCCGGTCCTTTTTCCCGGGCGACCCGGAGGGCGTAATCCACGACGGCCCCGGAAATGCTCACGCCCGTCGGCGCTTCGGAATTCCGGAACTCCATCGTATGATTCACTTCGTTGATTTGAAAGCCGTCGGGCGTTTCGAAAACATCGACTGCCAAAACGCCGCCGCCGATCGCCGCCGAAGCCCGCCGGCACACATCCTCCAATTCGGGGGTGACCGGGCAATTCACCGCCCGGCCGCCGCGCGCCGTATTGGTGATCCAATGCTCCGATTCCCGGTAGATGGCCGCAATCGTCCGGCCGTCCACGACAAAGGCGCGGATGTCCCGGCCGGGTTTGCGGACGAATTCCTGGAAATAAAACGCTTTCTGCGGCGGCGTTCCCAGGACGTCCTTGTGCTCCAGGATCGCGGCGAGCGCGTCATCGTCGTTGACCTTAGCCAGCAAACGCCCCCAGGACCCCTGGGCCGGTTTCAACACGACCGGGAATCCGCCCCAGCGATCGATCAAGGCCCGGGCCTGCTCGAGGTCGAAGACCAGGGCGAAACGGGGCCCGGGAACGCCGGCCTTTTCCAAAGCGAGGGACGTCAGAAACTTGTCCCGGCACAGCGCGGCCACCGCCGGCGGGTTGATCACGGGAATTCCGGACGCCTCCCAAAACGACGCGGCGTAATCGCCCTTGACGGTCGAGATCGACCGTTCGAGGGCGACATCCGCCGCCGGACGCGGAGGCCGCGGGTCAAGAATCTCCGAACGGATATCCACCCACAGCACCTCGACGTTCCGGTTCCGGGCGGCTTCTCCGAGAAGTTTCTCTTCCGCCCGGATCGTCGAATGGAGCACGGCCAGACGTATCACTCCCCCCAATCCTCCTCGATTCTCGGCGCTTCGCCGAGAATCAATTTCACGCCGACGCGCCGGTCGACGACCAGGGGGGAGCGGCATTCGTCGCAGGTCAGGATTTCGGTCTCCTCGATCGACGAGGGCCGGGACAGCAGAGCCGCGCAGACGGGACATTCCCCGTAAGCGGCGGCTTGGACTGTTTGCAGCAACATCGGGTCCTCCATGAACGAATAAATCTGAACCGTCGGGTTCGGGCCCATTTTCGAAGGAACCGTTTGGAGATGTCAAATTTATTCATATTATTTACAATTTAATATGAATATGTATAATTTTATACATGATCACGATTCCTGAAACCGTCGACAAGCTTGTCCGGAAGTCCCCCTTCCTTGAAGAAGCCATGGCCCGCGGCTGGCTCAACCTCTCCGCGGTCGCCCGGTCGCTGCGGGCCGAGGTCGAGGAGGAGGTTCAGAAAAAAATCAAGGACGGAGCGATCACGATCGCCCTCAACCGGCTGGCCCGGAAGCGGGCCGCCCGGGCCAAACCGCTGAAACGTTTTTTTAAAACCGCGCCGGACCTCATGGTCCGGTCGAACCTCTTCGAAGTCACCTATGCCAACGTTCCGCGAAAGGCCGACCGCCCCAAACTCCTGCTCGAAAAAACGGGCGGACGGACGGCGCCCTTTCTGACGATCACCCAGGGCATCAACGAAACCACGATCATCGCCGGCCGGGAACTCCGCGACCGCATCCTGAAGGCCTTCAAGGAAGCCGCGCGGATCGCCCTGCTCGACAATCTGTCCTCCATAAGCGTGCTCCTGCCTCCCGGTTCGGCAACCATCCCCGGAATTTACAGCTATATCCTGAAAGCGTTGGCCTGGGACGGAATCCCGGTGATCGAAGTGGTTTCCACCAGCAACGAATTCACGATCATTCTGGCGGACAGGAATATCGACGCCGCCTTCACCTTGATAAAGCGGTTGTTCGAAACGCGCTGAGGCCTTCGGCGGTCGCGACTCCGCGAGAGGAAAATCAGCGGTCGCGGAAGATGTTGATGACGTCCTTCAAGACCGCGGCGGCGGTGCCGCGCGGGTCGGATTTCCCGTCCGTGACGGCGACCGTTCCCATCGTATCGGTCCGGAAGACGATCCCCTTGCTCGTTCCGGTCAACCGGAAAAGCGGATGAGAGGGGGGAACGGGCATGACTTTGACTTCCGCCCGGTAGCGTCCCCCCTCTTCGAAGAGGCGACCGAGGAGCTTGAGGGAATTCCCCGAGGCCCGGGCGTCGGCTAAAGCCCCGCTCGTGACTACACGGATCCCTTCCACGTTGACATCGTTGATCGTGAAGTCCGTGCCGGCCGCGGCATTGGCGATCAGGATGACCTTGCAGGCCGTGTCCCACCCGTCGATATCCATCGACGGATCCATCTCGGCGATCCCCTTGGCCTGGGCTTCCTTGAGCGCGGCCTCGAAGGAGAGCCCCTGTTCCAGCCGGCTCAGAATATAATTGGTCGTCCCGGTCAAAATCCCCTCGAAGCCGAGGATCTTCGCCCCGGCCAGGGAGACGGTCGCGACATCGAGGGTCGGAAGGGCGGCGGCCGTCGCGCCGCTGAACTTGAGGGACAATTTTTTCGACCGGGCCTTGGCCTGAAGATTTTTAAAATCAACGATCAGCCCGCCCTTGCTCGCCGCGGCGACGTGCCAGCCGAGGTTGAGGGCCGCGTGAAGAAATTCGAGTTGGGGCTCGCCCGTCTGCCAATTCGAGGACGTGCATTCGACGAGCGCCCCACGTCTCCGGGCACGGACCAGGACTTCGGATAAAGACATTCCGGGAAACCATCCCGGCCTGGACTCCAGCGGCTCCGCGGCCGGAGCGGCCAAGTTGAAAAATTCGCCCTCCTTGTTCGCCATCCAAGCGCCGGTCTTTCGGACGACGGCTACGAGGTCGAAATCCAGCCCGTAGCGGGACCGGCAATCCTCGTGTTTTTCGGCCAGGAGCCGGACAAACGCCTTTCCGACGTTGCCGAACCCGGTCAGAATGAGAGGAATAACCATGGCGTTCTCCTCGAGGCGCAGAAAAGCGTCCCTCCTGAAGGCATTTCTAAGGACCGGAACACCTTCAAGACTCCGTATTAAATTCTCTACCTCTCCTGCCTCCCCTAGGACTCGGGGAGGACGGCAGGTAGGCGTTCCTCCTGAAGGAATATCTTAAGATCGGAACACCTTCAAGACTTCGTATTAAATTCTCTACCTCTCCTACCTCCCCTAGGACTCGGGGAGGCCGGCAGGTAGGCGTTCCTCCTGAAGGAACGGAGAGGGCGGGATTCGAACCCGCGGTACCCTCACGGGCACACCGCTTTTCGAGAGCGGCACCTTCAACCACTCGGTCACCTCTCCGCGGGAGAAGCCTTATTATAGCGGAAGCGGTCGGAAACGACAAAACGCCGAATTCGGTGAATTCGGGAGGGTGAAGTCGGGGACAGGGCACTCATTTCCCGATTTATTGTTCCTATCATATTTGGGGGGGGAAAAAAGCGGAATGTTTTAGCGCCAAGGAATTAACTTTCGGCGTGGGGAAGGTGAGGGGAAATCGGGGTTTAAGTGACCTGTCCCCAATTACCGGCGGCGGGAAGCGGCACGCCGTTCCCGGAAAAAATCGCGGAGAACGGCGGCGCAATCCTCGGCCAGCAATCCGCCGCGGATTTCGAGCCGGTGGTTCGTCTTGTGAACCGGAAACCGGACGATGGATTTCACCGCCCCGGCCTTGGGGTCGGCCGCGCCGTAAACCAATCGCCTGATCCGGGCCTGAAGAATCGCCCCCAGGCACATCGCGCACGGCTCGACGGTCACGTAGATTTCGCATCCGGTCAACCGGTAATTTCCCAGTTTTTTGGCCGCCGCCCGGATCGCGACGATCTCGGCGTGGGCCGTCGGGTCGCCGCTCCGGATCGGCCGGTTGCCCCCGCGGGCGACGACCGTCCCCTCGCGGACGTTCACCGCGCCGACCGGGACCTCCCCTTT
Source organism: Candidatus Aminicenantota bacterium (assembly GCA_026393895.1). Classification (GTDB taxonomy): domain Bacteria; phylum Acidobacteriota; class Aminicenantia; order Aminicenantales; family UBA4085; genus JAAZPG01. Next base: position 10,960 of record JAPKZG010000064.1, on the reverse strand, counting down.
TGCCGCGGCCGCCCGGGCTTCCTTGATCGCCGAAGCCATCAACGGCAGGTCCGGATCATTTTGAAGGGTTTTCATGGAAGCGAAAATATTATAAGGTATTCTCTCAGCGTCCGTAAGAGGTGCGGATCATGGAATCATTTTCCTGCCCGATCTGTCGCCGGCCGTACCCCGCGGATGTCCGGAGCTTGTTCTGTCCCATCTGCGGCGACCCCCTGCTTTCGGCCTACGTCCCGAAGTCTCCGTCGATCCACCGCCGGAGCCCGATGGGCGTCTCCCGCTATCTCGACTTCCTCCCCCTCGACGAGTTCGATACGTCGCTCTCGCTCGGCGAAGGCGGCACCCCCCTTCAAGTCCTCAACCGGCTGCAGGCGAAATTTCACACTCCCCCGCTTTTCGCTAAAAACGAAGCGATGAATCCCACGGGCAGTTTCAAGGACCGCGGGTCGGTCATCGCGATCCACATGGCCAAAGCCCTCGGGTTTGAGACGGTGGGAACGATTTCGACGGGAAACATGGCCGGCTCGACGGCCGCCTACGCGGCCAAAGCCGGCCTCCGGAGCGTCATCTTCGTCAAGGACGACACTCCCCGGGAAAAAATCCTGGCCGCGGGCATCCACGGCGCGAACGTCATCAAGGTGCGGGGGAATTACGCGGCTCTGTTTTGGAAAAGTTTCGAGATCGGGCGGGTCCTCAGCTTCTACTTCATCAATTCCGTAGATCCCTACCGGATCGAAGGATACAAAGTCACTTCGTACGAAATTTACGAGCAGCTCGGCGGAAAAGCCCCGGAGTACCTCTTCGTCCCGGTCAGTTCCGGCGGGCATCTCATCGGGCTCATGCGCGGTTTCCTGGACCTGAGACGCGCCGGCCTGATCTCCAGGTTGCCGCGATTCGTCGGCGTCCAAGCCCGGGGTTGCGCTCCGATCGCCCGGGCTTTCGACCGGCACAAGAAAACGATCTCTCCCGTAACGAATCCTCGGACCGTCGCCCACGCCATCGCCAACCCCCAACCTCCCGGAGGAAAAGTCCTCCTCCGGATGTTGGCCGCAAACCGGGGCGCGATGGCGGCCGTCGGCGAAACCGAAATTCTCAAGGCCCAGCGCGCCCTGGCCGAATACGAAGGGATCTTCTGCGACCCGGCTTCGGCCACCGTGCTCGCCGCCTACTTGAAAATGACGAAACAGGGCCTGATTCCCCCTGGGGCCCGATCCGTGCTCGTCATCACGGGCTCCGGGCTGAAAACCCTCGGGGACGTAGACCTGTCCAAACTCCGGATCGCCCAGGCGGACCTTTCCGACCTGCCACAACTCATGTCGGCCTGGAAATAGGTATAATGAGGGAGAACGTAAGGAGAGGAGGAACTCATGAATCAAAGCAATCCCAATAATCCCTTCAGCCAATGGGAAGGCCAATTGCCGAAACTTCCCAAGCTTCCCAAGAATTTCATCTTGTACATGATTGCCGGGATCATCCTCGTGGCCGTCCTGGTCGGATCGTTTTACCAGGTCGCCCCGGACGAGATGGGGGTGATCCTCCGATTCGGCAAGTTCGTCCGGACAAGTGACCCGGGGCTTCATTTCAAGCTTCCCTTCGGGATCGAGGCCCTGACCAAGGTTCCGGTCCAGCGGCAGTTGAAGCTCGAGTTCGGCTTCCGGACGGTCCGGGCCGGCATAAAAAGCGAATATTCCTCTTCCGAGGAAACCAAGGCCGAAGCGGTCATGCTAACCGGCGACCTCAACGTGGTCGTCGCCGAGTGGATCGTCCAATACAAGATCAAGGATCCGTACAAGTTCCTTTTTAAAATGCGCGACACGGAGCAGACGTTTCGGGACATGAACGAGGCCGTCGTCCGCAAGGTGATCGGCGACAACGCCGTCGACGAGACGATCACGACCGGCCGGGCCCGGATCGCGGCCGAAGCCAAGGACGAGCTGCAAAAGCTCTGCGACCTCTATGAAATCGGGATCGACGTCAACCAGCTGATTTTCCAGGACGTCAACCCTCCCGACCTTGTTAAACCGGCGTTCAACGACGTCAACGAGGCCCTCCAGGAAAAGGAGAAGAAGATCAACGAGGCCTGGTCCGAATACAATCAGGAAATCCCCAAGGCCAGGGGCGAGGCCGAACAGGCGATCCGCGGGGCCGAAGGCTACGCCGCCGAGCGGGTGAACAACGCCCAGGGCGACGCCAGCCGGTTCATCTCGATCTACCGCGAATACGTCAAGGCGCCCGCCGTCACCCGCAAGCGCTTGTACCTGGAGACCATGACCGAAGTCATGTCGAAAATCAATAAAAAAGTCATCACCGACGACAAGCTGAAATCCATTCTCCCGCTCCTCAATCTCAACGAGGAGGTGAAGAAATGAAAACCCGGACAACAAAACGCATTTTGATAGTCGCCGCCGCCCTAGTCCTCCTGGCCCTCCTCGGCGGCGCCGTGTACATCGTCAGCGAGACCAACCAAGTCGTCATCACTCAATTCGGCGACCCGATCGGCGGAACGGTCTCCCGTCCGGGCCTTCATTTCAAGCTCCCCTTCATCCAGAAAGCGAACTATTTCGAAAAACGCTGGCTCGCCTGGGACGGCGATCCGAACCAGATCCCGACCAGGGACAAGAAATACATCTGGGTCGACACCTACTGCCGCTGGCGGATCGCCGACCCCCTCGTCTTTTTCCAGCGCGTCAACGACGAACGGAACGCCCAATCGCGTCTGGACGACATCGTCGACGGCGAAACGCGGAACATCATCGCCAAATTCGATTTGATCGAAATCGTCCGGTCGTCCAACCGGGAATTCGAAATTTCCGAGGACGCCGCCCTGCTGGATTTATCCGCAGTCGCCACCAAGATCGAGGAAGGCCGGGAGAAACTGGCCCGGATCATCCTGGAAAACGCCTCCAAAATCACCCCCCAGTTCGGCGTCGAACTCAAGGACGTCCGGATCAAACGGGTGAATTACGTCGAAGAGGTCCAGAAAAAAGTCTTCGACCGGATGATCGCCGAACGCCAGCGGATCGCCTCCAAGTACCGCTCCGAAGGCGACGGGAAAAGCGCCGAAATCCGCGGCCAGAAGGAACGGGAACTGAAAAAGATCCAGTCCGAAGCTTACAAAATAGCCCAGGAAATCAAGGGCAAGGCCGACGCCGAAGCGACGAAAATCTACGCCGCCGCCTACAACCTCGACCCCGAGTTCTACCAGTTCACGAAATCGCTCGAGACGTACCGGGTAAGCCTCCTCAAGGACACCTGGCTTCTCCTGACCACGGACAGCGAATTTCTGAAGTACTTAAAAAGCTCGGAGATCAAGTAAGGGGCAGTCAGCGGCGGCCTGAAATACGGACATTCCACTTGCCCGCTGCCCAACTCCTGAAGCGGTCGCCGCGGAAAAAAAACGACGGGTACGATACTACGACCCGACAATACCTGGATTGTCCAGTCGGACGCAAAATATTTTCTCCGGTCAAAACTTGTAGAAAACCCCCGCTTTCAATTGAAATCCCGACAGGTCGAGGGCGAAATCGCGAACCCGGGACACGGCCGAGCCGTCCGGCCAATAAGCGGTCGGGAATTCCAGGGTGGCTTCTCCCCAGGGCGCGACCATTTGTTCGCTCCCAACCGCCCAGCTTCCTTCCCAGGTTTGCCGGACGTCATCCCGAATTTCGCTTCCCTCTCCGGAGATCGCCTTGATTTTTCGATACGCATAGCCGGCCGAGAGAAAGAGCCCCCAGCGTTCGGCCGGCTGGTAATTCAGCCGGGCGGCCGCTTCGAGGCCGAAGCCGGTCCCCGAGCCGTTTTCCTCGAGCCGGACGTTTTGATCGAAGGCCGGCCAATCAAAGCCCGTCCCCGTAATATGCCAGGAGTAATCCAGATTCGAAAGATAGCGACATCGGGCGAATATGGGGCCTGCGGAGAGACTGCCCTCCAGCCCCAACCTGCCGGAGAGGGGCTTCTCGTAATGAACGCCGACCTGAGGGAGGATGGCGCTCAGGGAGAGCGTGTAGGGAGAATATTCCAAGGTCTCGCGGTAGTACCAGCCGTTGGAATATTGGCTGTTGTATTCGATCAGGAGGTTTTTCGAACGACCGGCTCGGAGGCCGACGACGCCGACGGATATGGAAACCGGGCCGGAGAGCCGGTATCTGACCCTCAAACCCAGGGGGAAGCCGGCCTTGATTGTTCCCCGTTCATCTTGTTCCCCCTTGCTCCAGGACAGGATGTTCCCCTGGGCTTGCCAATAATTGAGAAACGAATCGAACCGGAACGCTTGAAGCGTCGCGTCGTATTCGGAACGCAGGTTCAAGTCCCTCGGGTCGAGTCTCATGGCCCCGCCAAAAATCTCGATCTGAAACCGGCCGGCCCTATTGCCGGTCTCGCCGGCTTGAACGATTATCGGGCCGACGCTCAAGACGAGAGCGAAGACAGCCGTTGCCGAAATAACGAGGCCGAAACACGTCGGGATTGTCTTCCTGGCTGTTCTCATGTTCGCTTCCTCTCCCCTCAGTCGAGGACGATGCCGATCTCCGCGAGCCAGGCGGTGACATCGGCCAGCAGATCCTCGGGCTGGGTCAGGGATACGGCGTGGCAGCTCGAACTGTACAAGGGGAACCGGATGGTCCGCTTCCCGATGCCGGAAATGCCCGGAAACGCATCCGGACGATATTCGAGGATGATGGATCCCGGACGGGCTTCCCCGTGGATGGCCTGCCTTTCCTGCGTAACCGATTCCAGAATGTCGTCGTAAAGAGCCAGGGCGGGAGCAAGGGCTTCGGAATAGACGACGAGATCGAGGGCCGCGTGGGTGATGAAGGTGGGCACATGGACGACGTTCTGGAGGAACATTCTTCCGTAGCGAGGCATGGAGAAGCTCACTTCGTAGCCGTTGACCAGGGCGATGTTGAAGACGTGGAAGGCCGAATTGGCGTTGCCGTTGGACGAGATGAAATACCGGTCCCAAGGCTGAAGGGCGCCGAAGACGGAAGTCATGTCTCCGGGCTCCGCGCTGACTTCGGGAGCTTCCTCTATGGCCGGTTTAATGAACAGTCGTTCCACGCCGGGAGACGGAACGGGCCACCCGTCCATCAAGCTATCGGGGTAATCCGCCGTGATCACCCGATAAGCCCGTTGCCGGGCCGAAGCATAGAGCTCGCTGACGGCCAAAGAATTTGTCTCCGTGATCCGGTTGAGCTGGTCGACAAAGCGGAGAAGGCGTCCCGCGTTCCGGAAGAACTGGTTCAGCCAGCCGGCGGGCTTAGTGTAGATATACAGGTCCCGGCCGGCGACGCTTTCGACGTAGGTCAGGGGGGCGCCGTGAACGGCCGGGTCATAAGGGATTCCGATTTCCTGGCCCAGTCGATAGACCAGGGAATCCGGTTGGCGAAGGAGAGAGTCCTCGATCTGTTCCATGTAGCCCCAGGCTAATGACGGCTGGATGAGGACCTGGCCTTTGAACTGGCGGGTGATCACTTCGGGCGGGACGACCGTTCCCGCGCTTTCGGGGAAAACCGTGTCGAAGTGCTGCTGGATTTCATCTCTCAGCCCGGCGTCCTGGTACATCTCCTGCCCGTTTCCGTAGCTGTCGTAATTGAGCAGCATGTGGAACATGGCCGTCGCCCTCGTCCCTCCGTAGCTCTCGCCGACGATGATGACGGGATTTTTCTGCAGCTCGGGGTGGCGGCCCAGGAACCGGAGTAGGACGCGGATGAAATCCGCGGCATCGAAAAAAGGATTGAAATTTTGGGCGTTGAATTCCTGGAACCGAGTTAACTCGTCGCTCAAGTTTTCCGTGACATTGTAGGAAAATCCGGCCTGACGGGCGTCGATGTAAAGCAAATTACCCAGCCTGGTCCAGGAGTGGGGATTGGGCAGAAAGGCGTCTCCGCCTCCGCTGTCGATCCCGTTATCCAGCGTGTAGCGGCTGGTGTACATGCTCATCAATCCGCAGCTGGTCGCGCTTCCCGGCCCGCCGTTGAAAAAGACAAAAAGAGGCCGGCTCTCGACGGAATTGTCGGCGGGATGGAAGCTGTACCAGACCCGGGCTTCGGACGAGGTGAGCTGAAGCCGGGAAAAGTAACTGCCGTAGTGGAAATAGACCGTGACGGGTTCGATTGTCTCAAACCCTGCTTCGGGGCCCGGCGCGCGGACGACCTCGCTGCCCGAGGCCGGACAAGGAGGGAACACGACGAGGAATAAAAACGCGGAGAGGAATAACAACCGACGTTGCATAACGGCTCCTTTCCCGAGGTATGGAACCTACCCTAAGAAACACAGCAATTCTCATGCCAAGGATAAATAAGCGACGAGAGATTATTTCCCGTGATTTTTCAATGACTTATCGGCCCCGGGCCCGCGGGGAAATCCCGAGCCTCGTCAATAAGTCTGACGCGTTCCCCTCTTTATTTACAAGAAGCGGGCAAGCTTTGAGGGCGGTGAGTGAACTCCTGTTAACGTCTTGGACGGATGTCCCGCGTTCCTTTGACTTTGCTCCGGCGGCGATTTATGCTGGAGGCAAATCGAGTCCCCGTCGAGGAGGGAAAAATGAAATTCAAAACCTTGATGACGATCAAAGCCGTTATCTGCCTCGGCTTCGGTCCCGTGCTGCTGTTTTTTCCGGCATGGATCCTGGGTCTGCTCGGGACCGCGTTCAGCACGGGGGCGGCGTTGACTGCCAGGGAGTACGGGGCGACGCTGGTGGGCAACCTCCTGCTGACCTGGCTGGCCAGGAACGCCGAAGACAGCGTGGCGCGCCGGGCGATCATCTGGGACCTTTTCGTCTATGACGCGATCGCCCTCATCGCCACGGTGGTGCTCCTGCTGACCGGAGTGCTAAACTGGCTGGGCTGGGGCATCGCGGCGATCTACCTGTTCTTCGCCGTCGGCTTCGGCTGCTTTATAAGGCTGGGGAAAAAGACCGCGTAATAGCTTCTTATTGAAGGGGCTCCCTGCAACACCGCAGGGAGGCCGCATTTCGCGCAAGCGGCCGCCGTCTGCATGGCCCAATTGGACTGAAGGGCACCCCAGGTGACCACGACATCGGCCTTCTTCGCCAGGGCGTCGGCGATGATGAATTCGAGCTTCCGGGATTTATTCCCGCCAAACGCTAAACCGGTCAAATCGTCGCGCTTAGCCCAGATTTCCGGCCCGCCGAGTTCGGCGGTCAGCCGCTCGAGCTTCCGCATCGGCGTCGGGAGATGAACGAGCGGAATCCGTTTAAACGCGCCGATTTTCTTTTGGATTTCCGGGCGAAGAGAATTCATTGCCGTACCTTAATGCTTTCGATTCCGCCCCTCTCCGGGGCGGAGGACGTTCATCTTATCCCCGAATGTCGGGCGTTTCAAGACGAACGACGCCGCAATTCATGCCAAATAGCTGCCGCCCAATTCCTGAGACGTTCGCCATAAACGTAGACAACCGGGACGACGATCAGGAGCAAGAGCGTCGACGACGTGACCCCGCCGACCGTACATAAAGCCAGCGACGACCAGATTTTCATCCTGCCCGATCCGGCCGGGATGAAGAGCATCGGGAGAATCCCAAAGACTGTCGTACCGGCGGTCATGAGGATCGGCCGGACCCGCTCCCGAGCGCCCTCGACTACCCCCTCGAGCAAGGCGAGCCCCTGTTTTCGTTTCCGGTTGATGTGATCGACGAGTAGGATGGCGTTGTTGACGACAATTCCCGAAAGCAGGATGATGCCGATATACGCTGAGGAATCGAAGGATGTTCCGGCCACGACGAAGGCGACAAACACGCCGATCAGGCCCAAGGGCACGGCCGACATGATATAAAACGGCTGGACCAGGGATTCGAACAGGGCTGCGATGATCATGAAAATCAGGATGAGCGACATCGCGACGGCCCGTCGGACCTGGGTCCGCTCTTTTCCGGTCATCCGCCAGTCGTCCTCGAGCGAAGCCGAAAAACCGGCCGGGACGTGGAGGCCGGCAAAGATGCTCTTCCGGTAGCGATCCGCGGCTTTCGATGGGCCGCGGAATTCCCAAGAGACGGTCTGTTGGAATTGTTGATTCTCCCGGTCGATCGACCCGGCGATAGGCCGCTCGATCAGTTCGGCCACTTCGCCGAGGCGGAAATATTCGCCTCTCCGCGTTTGAATCAGGGATTCCTTCACCCCCCTGAGGTCGAGAGTGTCCGCGTCGGGAAATTTCACGGCGATGGACATTTCCTTCCCCCCTGTCCGAATGATCATCGGCGCTCCGAATCGACCCCGGATCAGGGTTTGAAGATAACCATAAAGGTATTCCGGATCAACATCATACGCCTGCAATCGGACTTGGTCGATTTTCAGGATGTTCTCGAGCGAATCCCCCCTCCACCTGCCGTATTTATCCGAGGTGATCCGGACATCCTTGATTCGAGGATTCCGCCGGAGGGTCTGTTCCACGTCGGCGGTGATCTCCTTGAGTTTTTTCAGGTTGTATCCGAAAAATTTGATCCGGGAATCGAGATAGGACCCCGAGCTCAAACTGGAGCTGTAATACTGGGGATCGAATCCGGTGACGTAAATGTTGAGGCCGGCGAATTGGGCGGCCGTCCGGATCAATTCTTCTTTAAGGACGTAGGGAACGGAGGAACGCTCGATCTCCGGCGGAAAACCGATCCGGAGATAAGCGTTCACGGAATAGACATAGACGTTCATTTCCTTCGGATACGGATGGGCGAGGACGAGGTCCTCGAAGGTCTTTATGGTCGCGTCCGTCCGTTCGATGTCCGTCCCCGCTGAAAGCCCGATAGAGACAATAAGGTATTCCCTGGAGGTGAACGAGAACCACTCCCCCGTGGAGACTTCAGCCTTGAACCACCGGTACGATCCGAAGATGACCGCAGCAACGACAAGCATCACTTCGAGCGGATGACGGAGACAGAAACGCAGGAATCGTCCGAAGACCAAGCTCGGCCCGCAGCCGGTATCCCTGCAACGCTTGTCAACCAGGCGCGGGCTCAGGGCGGGAATCAGGGTGAACGAGATGAACAGGGACGCCATCAAGGCCGAACCGATGACGATCGCCAGCGGCAGATAATACATTTTGAGGCGGCCTTGGAAAAACGGGAAGCTGAAAAAGACCGCGACAGTCGTCAGCGTGGACGCCAGGACGGCGATGAAGACTTCCTTCGGGCCCCGGATGGCGGCGTCTCTGGGCGGGACACCGCTTTCCCGCAGGCGGAGAATGTTTTCAAACACGACGATGGAATTGTCGACAAACATCCCGAAGCCGAGGGCGAGCGCCCCAAGCGTCATCATGTTGAGGGAAATCTTGAAAAAGTAAATCAGGTTGAACGTGATGACGACGGAAAAGGCGATCGACGTCAGGATGAGTAGGGACGGCGCAAATCGCCGAAGGACGACGAAAATCATCAGGAAGACGACGACCGTGATGATTCCCGCCAGGAGGTAGAGGTCGCCGAAGTTTTTCGCGATTTCCCGGCTTTCGTCGTCCACGATTTGGAAGACGAGGTCCGCAGGCACCTCTTTCCGGAGGAGAGCCAGCTTGGCCTTGACCGCCCGGGCCGTCTGGACCGTGTTCATTCCCTTTTCTTTGGAGACGATGAAACTCACGGTCGGCCGGCCGTTGATCCGATGGATGGAGGATACATCGGCATAGGTCGTCTCAACGGAGGCCACGTCGCACACCCGAAGCACGTTGCCTCCTCCGGAGGAGCCGACGATCGTTTCACCTAATTCATTCTTGTCCCGGATCTTATCACCGTACTTGAAGAGGATTTCCCGGGTTCCGTCCAACACCCGGCCCGAGGGATAAGTCCCCAGCCGGCGGGATACGGCCTGGATGATCGCGTACGGTTGAAGGCCGTACGCCTTCAGCTTGGCCTTGTCCAGGACGATCCGGAACTCCGGGTCCGATCCGCCGGTTAAAACGACCCGGGAAACGCCCTTAACCGAACCGAGCCCGAATTCGATTTTGTCCTTGATCAAGCCGCGGAGCGCCTGGAGGGACCCGCTTCCCGAAATCGTGTATTGGAGGAAGGGATTGACGCGGAAATCCTCGGGAACGAACGGCGTGATCGTCGGCCGAACGCCGGCCGGGAGAACCGTCCGCAGATTGGCGAGTTCTTCGCGCAGAGCCAACTGGACGAACTCCACGTCTGCCTTGGGGTCGAAGTCGACGACGATGCTAGACAACCCGATTTCCGAGGACGAGGAGACTTTCCGAACAGCCTTGACTGCCGATACGGCCTCCTCGAGCGGAGCCGTCACCCGCGTTTGCATGACCTCGGGGGGGCTGCCGGGCCAAGAAGCCGAAATCGTGGCCTGGGGATAATCCTCCTTCGGTTCAAGTTCGAGCGGCGTGTGGAGGTAGGAATAAACGCCCAAAGCGAGGAGCGCGAGGAAAACCATGGACACGGCGACGGGCCGTTCGATGAGGATTTTCACGCCGCGCTCCGGCTCTGTTTCCGTTCCTTTCGGGCTTCAACGGCCTCGTACAGGACCGGGATGATGATCAGCGTCAGAAACGTGGAAAACGTCAACCCGCCGATTACGGTGATCGCCAGCGGCCGCATCAATTCGGCCCCGGCTTCCAGGCCGAGGGCCATCGGGACGAGGCCGAAGAGCGTGCTCAGCGTGGACATCAGGATGGGCCGCAGCCGGACCTGGCCGGACTCGGCCACCGCCGCCCGGAGCCCGACCCCTTCCCGGCGGAGTTGCCGGGTGTAATCGATCTTGACAATCGCGTTATCGACGACTAGCCCGACCAAGACGACCATTCCAATGATCGAGATGACGTTGATCGTTTGACCCGTCGCCCACAGCGCGAAAAACGCCCCGGCCGCGCCCATCGGGATCGTGATCATAATCAAAAACGGATGGAGAAGCGACTCGAACTGCGCGGCCATGATCATATAGGTCAAAAGAATGGCCAACGCGAGGGCGAAAATCAGGCTCCGGAAAGACTGGAACATTTCCTCGCGTTCGCCGCTGAACACA
>JAPKZG010000070.1 GCA_026393895.1 Candidatus Aminicenantota bacterium | reverse complement strand
TCTTGCCAGACAGAGCCCAGAATGTCGGAAACAGGCCGTTCCGTGTTTCCCTGGACCCTCGCCGTCCAAGTGTAGGTGAATCCCGTGCTCCTTATCTTGCCCGAGCCCGTCACGGAACCATCTCCGCCAATGGTGGCGGCGTAATCCACCTCGAGGTTATCGCTGCTGGTATCCTTCCGATAGATCGAGACGGTGTCAAGCCCTGTCCGTGTCATGGTCAACACCGCCGTCACCCGCTGCCCGTTCAGGGTCCACACCGCATCGAAGACATCGCTGGTGCCCCGGCGCGTCCACACGCCGCTCCATCCGTTCTCGCTCTCTTGCCAGACAGAACCCAGAATGTCGGAATATGGCGCCGCCGAGAACACCGGAGCAAGCCCGAGCAGGACCAGGGCAATCAGTAACAATACACAATGGAACCAACGATGCGTGATCTTCATGGCAATCCTCCGATGATTAAAGACAAAAATTTTCTTATTTCAGATCCTAACGAATTTCCACTCTGGGTGATGAATCAGCGCCTATCCCTGCCGGCAGTTTACTCCCGGCCGGCCGATGATGTCAACGAAAATCACTAAAATCAATCATCGAAAATCATATAGAGATGGATTCCCCCCCTATAATCACGGAAAATTAGAAATATTCCCCGCTCTCCTCGGCCACCATGAGCGCAACCTGCTCGAAGACATGGGAGGGCGGATGCTTCGCCGCCATAAACGTCTTCTTCAAATGAGCGATGGTCCGTTTCGCCTTCCGTCACTCACAAGTCACCGTATTTTTTAACGAGCCCATCGTAAACTTTCTTTTGGGCCGCGACGATCTCCCGGAAGCGCGGATCGTCGCGGAGCTTGTCCAGGAAGGGGTTATGGAGAAGGTCGAGGTAGTAATAATTATTGATGGCCGGAATTTTCCTGCTGATATCCTTGAGGGCTTGGATACTCTCATCCTTCATCCCCAATAAGGCGTAGACGTCCGGCGATCGGGACTCTGCGAGGGCCAGGTCCCGGTCTCCGTTCAAGGCAGCCAGCGCGGCCCGCAAATAGGAGAAAGTGAACGGGGAACGAGCCTGGCGTCCGATTTTCGCCGCCCTCTCCAAGATGATTTTCGCTTCCGTCGGTTTATTCCGCCAAAGCAGGATCTCCGCCTCATCCAAAATGTAAACAGGATTGTCGGGCGACGCGGTCATGACCTTCCGTATCAAGTCGGCCGCGTTCTCCTGGTCACCGCTATAGAGATAAATAGTTGCCAGATTTCCTTGCGCGAAAAGATAGCCCGGAGATAGGTCTAAAAGCCTGCGATAGAATTTAATGGCCTGAGGATAGAGGCCCAGGCGTGAGTAAGAAAGCGCGATTGCGTGCAGGATCTCAATTCGATTCGGGTTCAAGCCCAGCGCCAGCCGGTAGCAATCGAACGACCGGTCCAAAGCGTTCCGGTTAAAGAAATAATAGCCTCCGGCTGAGTTCGTTTCGGAGAGGTTAGGGTCGAGGTCGTAGCTCTTCTTGGCGTATTCGAGCGCTAACTCGTGGATTTCCGGAGTTCTTGTGAAAGAGTATTTATACTCATAAGCCCAGCCAAGCCCCACGTAGGCGAGGGCATAGTCCGGCTCCACCTCGAAGGATTTTTTATACATTTCCAAGGACCGCTCGAAATCCCTGTCAAGGCCGCTGATCGCATAGGCGCTATTGATGATGTACTGCCCTTTTAGGAAATACTCGTAAGCCTCGACACTCCGCGGCCGCCCGGCGCCGAGAGAGGCCTCCGCTCCGGGAGCCAGCTTAATCTCCAACGACTTGACGATAGCCAGGGAGATCTCGTCCTGTACGTCGAAGACGCTGGCCACCTTCCGGTCGTAGAGGTCGGCCCAGATGTGGGACTCATCCCGGGCGTTGATAAGCTGGGCGTTGACCCGGATCCGGTCTCCCTCCTTCTGGACGCTCCCCTCCAGGATCGTCTCGACGCCCAGCTCGCGGGCGATCTCGCGGACCGATTTCTGGCTGGTCTTGTACTGGCGCATGGCATAGCGGGCGATGACCTTGAGCCTGGAGCTCAACCGGGTCAATTTCGTCCGAATGTCCTCGGCCATTCCCTCGCAGAAATAATCCTGGTCGTTCGCCCGGCTGAGGTCGGCAAACGGCATTACGGCGATAGAATTCAGCCACTGCGGGGCAGCGACAGCGTGGGCCTCACGGTCGCCTTTACCCATACGCAGGAAGAGCCGAACGTCGAAGAGGAGGGCACTGGCGATCAAGACCGGGATGAGAATGTATTCCGGTTTGATCTTCCGCGCCTTCCGTTCTCCTTCCCGGAACCAGCGCCAGGTCAGGGTCGAGAGAAGCGCGCAGAGTGTCGTCAGGAAGGTGATATCGAGGAGGGTTTCGGGAAGATGATAATGGTCGATGAGGAGCCAGTGAACGAATTCGAGGAGGAGCCAGCCGCCGCCGATGAAGGCGGCCAGCGTCGTAATGATCTTTCGCTGCCGGAGCTTGAGGACGAACCGGCCCAAGCCGGTCTTCGGCGAAGGGCCCTTCCGCGGAATGGACGCCTTCTTGTCCAAGTTTACCCTCATCCCTCAAATCTGCCCAAAAACATATCACAGTCTATCGGCGTTTACCACCGCATCGCCATACTAGCCCGCATGGGGCCGCCACGGATTGGCCGACCTGCTTGACGTCAGCGAAATTCGGACAGGGATTGATTTCTCTTAAGCTGTGGGTTCCAATGAACCACCCCCTCGAATAGGTCCAAACCAGTTTCGCGTCTCCCCTCTATTCCTTTTCTTCTAAGCTGGAATGGCCGATCGGAGTTGTTTCAGTTGATTATTCACACTGGTATTCATGAGAAAAGTTCGAAGATCATATATTACGGTACTCCACCCTCTACTCCCCTGATACGCCTGATAAATCAGGCAGCTACTTGAGGGTGATGACGAGAGTATAGGCCGCGTTCTTCCGGTCGAAATGGTCTTTTTCCCAAATCCGGGTTTTGTCCGGAGTTTTATAGAGCCGGCTCGGCAAAACCAAGGACGAGATCATCCAGAAATATGGGATGTACCGCCGGCCCGGCCGGCGGCCATCATTTTCCCCCGAGCTCGCGGTACTTCTGAAAGCAAACGTCGGCATCTGCCATGCGCCCTTGCGCTTTGAGAACCAGGCCTAGGCACTTCCAGGCGAAAGCCCCGCGAGGCTCGAATTCAATGGCTTTCCTGAAGCAGCGCTCGGCTTCTCCCGGGTCGTGCCGGCACTTGTCCGACACCTGACCTAGGTTCAGCCAGGCGTTCACGTATCGAGGGTCGAGCTCGACGGCCTTGCGGAAGCAGCGCTCGGCTTCCGGGCAGTTGTTTAAGGCGTTGAAGTACAGGAGCCCCAGGGCTTCGTAAGATAAGGCATGCCGGGGGTCGATCTCGAGTGACTTGCGGTACAGGCGCTCCGCTTCCTTAAAGTCCTTTTTTTCGACGTGGTTGAGGCGGCCGAGGTCGTACCAGGCCACCGCGAAGCGCGGGGCGATCTCCAGGGCGCGGCGGTAACAGCGTTCCGAGTCGGGGATATTCCCGTCGGCGGCAAACCGGTTGCCGCGATCTTTCCACTCCCCGGCCATTTTTTCCGCATCGGGTTTTTCGAGCGCTGAGGCCGGCCGGCCGTTGACCCGGGTGAAGGTTGGACGGTCGCCGTCGAGTCTGACCAAGGTCGCCGCCAGTTGCCGCACAGTGCCCACCGTCAGGTCGGAGACCGAGTTGTCCGCGCCGATACGAAGAGTCCCGCCTGTCGAGGAAGTCACGGACATCCGGGGAAACGAGACCAGTCCGAGGGCGACGCCCCCGCCCGGCGTGATAATGTCCAGGTCGATATTCCCCTGGCCCCGGCGCGTCACGGATAGGCTGTATTCATTGCCGGCGGGGAGAAGGAAGATCTTTTCCTCGCCCGAGGCCAGCACCTCCGCGCCTGGGATCCCCTTCACGACGCTTCCGTTGCGAATGCCCGTGGTCCGGCCGCTCGAATCCATGAAAACAGCCTCGGCCGGGCAACGGAGAACGACCATAAGCTTATGGCCTGAGTTGAGGAGTTCCGCGGTCTGGGTGATGAGTTGCTTCAGTTCGGGGATGACCGCATTCACCTCGTTGAGCGGGATCTCCCGTTGAGCCGTCTGCACGCCCCAGCGCTTGACCCAGTCTTGATAGTTCGTGTAGGCAGGCCAGAAGACCGCATCCCCTCCATTCAGGACATAAAGATAGGTCAGGACATCGTTCCCGAGGATGGGCGGAGGCGTGTTGGGGTCATAAACATAGAGCGTGTTCTGCGTTTTGCCGTCCTTGAGGACATCCACGATCTTGTAGGCCAGAACGGCATGGGCGTCGTTGTCGCCGGAAAGAATGACCATCATGGGCTTGCGCCCGTCCCGCAGGGAAGCCCGGACCCGGTCCACGGTCTCCTCGGGCTTGGCGTTTTGTTCCCGCATGTGTCCGGTCATCAGGTACATGAAGATGCTATTCATTTGAGCGCGCTGATAGACGGCGATGTTGAAGGACGCCTCGCTCCGAGTGAGATCACGGGTCGGTTTAGGAACGGGCCTCAAGGAATCATCGAGAAAATAGAGAGACGACGTGGCGCACAGGCCGTAGCAGTGTCCGCCCGCATCCGACGCCTCCTTTAAATACTCCATGAACCGCACGTAAAGGGGCGGATAAAGCAGGCGCTGGTAGAGCTCCGCGAGCTTCGGGTCCTCGTCCATTTGGCCGGTGATGGTGGTCAGCCAAGCCTCTACCAGGTCCCCCAGCCCCTGTTTGGAACCGTAGTTTGGAAAGGTATAGGCATCGGTCGGATAGCTGTATGCACGACGGCCGTTGTGGGCGAAGGAAATGCTCACCTCTCCGCACGGGGCGATATTGTTCCCGGGGTTTGGGTCGATCTGGGTCGCAGACACGGCCTGGACGTACAAAGGGGCTTTATCGACATTGCCCTCAAGCGGCCACACGGGGATCGCCCAGGCAGAAGACTGGAATTCGTTGAAATCAATTTCGGGGATCGTTTCAGGCTTGCCGACGGTTCTGCTCCCCGCTTCTCCGGGCCTGCCCAGCCAAAGCTGGACTTGGATATCCTTGGCCTTGGAGGTCTTCGAAAGGTTCTTGACCACGGCGAAGACCCGATGCTGGTCGGCGGCCGGTTCCGCGGCCAGGACGGCAAACCCTGCTCTCAAAGCAGCCCCGACCGAGGGGGTGGCCATCGTCACTTCAATGTCCACCTGGTCCCCTTCGACCCACTTGTAGCGGTACTCGATCCGCAGGAATCCGCCGGAGGCGTCGCAATCGACGGCGATAATGACCTGCAAGTCCGCGGCCCGCGCCGGACCGGGAAAGGTCATGCTGAAGGCGGATTCAACGGCTTGGTTTGTCGTATTCGCAGAAGCTTCGACGAACACCGGATTCGGAAACGTCCGGTTAAAGTCATGATCATTGGCGGAGAACTTGCTCCGCAGGTAGAAACCGTCGCCGGTCACGTTGAAGATCTTGAGTTGGATGGCAGTCTTCCATGCGCTTCCGGGGTTGGCCTGTCGAGGGGGAGGCGTCCAACGGATACTGCCCTTGTAGCTAGACCTGTAATTGACGCTGGGGTTTTCGCTTAGATAGTCCGCCGTGAAGACACCGTCAGCGACCTGAAAATCCTTGGTCGTGCTTGTCTTGCCGTCCGCCGAAGGCTGCGCGGCAGCGAACTTGCCGTCGGGATAGGGCCTTTGTCCCGAACTGTCGCCGCGCCAAACCTCGACCAATTTCCAGCACCCGGCAGGTTTTGAAGTGGACGCTTTGCTTCCGGCCTGAGTCGCGCCGGCATAGGCAAGGGACGCGGTCGAAATGAAGCTCAGCGCACAGACAACGCCGGCAAGGAGCGTCCTTTTTCGGCTAGGCCGAAGGACGAACGCGGCATTTGGTTGGAGCCAGAAAAACGGGTTTACTCGGCGAATGATCATGTACCCCTCGTCCCTCCAGGTTCCGCGATAGGAAATGCGGCCGAAGCATATCGCCGGTCTGGGAACGTTGTCAAGAAACGGGCATGGGCACCGGTATGGGACTTCATCCTTCAAAACTGGTCCAACCAAAAGTGTAGTTTTTTGGTGACCTGCACTCCCTCAAATCGGCCCAAACGAACTTCGCCACTCCCCTATTCTCTTTCTTCTAAGCAAGAATGGCCGATCGCAGTTGTTTCAGTTGATTATTCAAACTCATATTCATGAAAAAAGTTCGAAGCTCATATATTACGGAACCCCACCCCCTACTCCCCTGATACGCCTGATAAATCAGGCATTTGCGCGGATCACTGCCTTGGGTCCATTTCCCTCCATTTCTCGTCCAATTCCGCCCCCTTAGCTCTTTGGGATATTGGCCGCCGTTCATCCCCGGATTCGAGGAATTCCGCAAAGGGAATTAATGGATAATCTTCAGCATCCGGCCCCAGCGGGCCTTGGGGATGAACTGGACGAGCTTTTTCAGACGATCGCCAAGGGATGTTTTTTTATAGGCGTTCTTTTCCGCTTCGTAGGAGAAATAGATGACCCAGGGGCGGCCTTTGATGTAACTTAACGGAACGAATCCCCAGTAACGCGAATCCTCGCTATTGTCACGGTTGTCGCCCATGGCGAAGAGCTGGTCCGGCGGAACCGTCACCGGGCCGAAGTTGTCCCGGATCGAGTTTTCGTTGTTGTTAAAGATGTGAACCTTGTAGGCTTCGTCGAGAGGCTGGTCGTTGACAAAGACCTGCTTGTCCCTGATCTCGATCTTTTCTCCGGGAAGGCCGATAGCCCGCTTGACGTAATCCTTGGATAAATTGTTGGGAAATTTAAAGACGATGATGTCTTTCCGCTTGATTTCGCGCCGCGGCAGGAGAATCCGGTCGATCGGCGGAGTCCCATTGTCGTAGACGAACTTGTTTACCAGGAGAAAATCTCCGACCAGCAGCGTGGGTTCCATCGACCCCGTGGGAATCTGGAAGGCCTGGACGACAAAAGTCATCACGAAAAAAACAAAGACCGCCGTCTCCACGATAAGCTCGAAATATTCACGGAAAACGCTCTTCGTCCGCTTTTTTTTCTCAACGGGTTTCGTTTCGGTTATCGGAACTTCCTTAAAAGTGCGCATATTATTTGCTCCGCCTGAATCATCAGGTTTCTTGGCCCCACCTCCCGGGGATGGGTGTCCCGCACTTGGAACATTTGCCGCCGGATAAATGGTTTTCCTGGATCGCAAAACCCATCCTTTTCACGAGGAGCGTTTTACAGGATGGGCAATAGGTATCCTGGCCGCCGATTCCGGGGACGTTCCCGATATAAACGTATTTCAGCCCGGCCCGGACGGCGATCTCCCTGGCTTTCGTCAAGGTTGCCACGGGCGTGGGCGGCAGCCGGGTCAGCTTGTAAAGCGGCTGAAACCGGCTGAAATGAAGGGGAACATCGGCGAAGCCTTCTTTCGCCAGCCAATCGACCATTTTTGAAATCATCTCAAAATCATCCGTCCAGCTGGGGACGACGAGATTCGTGATCTCGAGCCAAATCCCCCGCTCCTTCATCGTCTTGAGCGTCGCCAGCACCGGCTCGACCTTGCCGCCGGTGAGTTTCAGGTGGATGTCCGGGTCGAAGGACTTGAGGTCGATATTAGCGGCGTCGATCACCCGGCAAAGTTCGAGCAACGGTTTGGGATTAATGTACCCATTGGAGACCATGATGTTTTTCAGGCCCTTGTCCCGGGCCACGGTCGCGGTGTCCCGCATGTACTCGAAAAAAGTGACCGGTTCGGAATAGGTGTAGGCGATCGACAGGCATCCTTCGCGTGCCGCCGCTGCGACGATCTCCTCGGGGCTTGCGCTTTCGTTCCGAGTTTCCGTGGGGCTGACCTGGCTGATCTCCCAGTTCTGGCAATTCAGGCAGGCGAAATTGCATCCCGCCGTGGCGATGCTGAAAGCCAGGGACTCCGGATGAAAATGCAGCAGGGGTTTCTTTTCGACCGGATCGACATGAACGGCGCACGGGTTTCCATAGGCCATGGTGTACAATTTGTCGCCCCGGGCGATCCGGTTGTGGCAAACGCTGATCTCCCCGTCCTTCAAATTGCATTCATTGGGGCAAATGAGGCATTTGACGCCGCGGGGCGTCGGGCTGTAATGGCTGGCTTCGCGTTCGCCGACTAAGTTTTTCGCCTCCGAGGCGGCCGGTCCGCCGGCGGCCCTCGCCGTATTCCACCCGAAGAGGCAACAAGACCCTCCGGCGTACAGGATGCTCTTCAAAAATTCCCGTTTTTTCATTTCGGTGTAATCCTTCGAGCTCCGCCCAGGGCGATGACCCCAAACGCCAGGACGCCGGCCAACGACAGGGCAAACAGCGCGGTTTGGAGGCCGGCCAAGGGAATGACGACCATCGGAAATCCGACGGCCCCGATCGCCGAACCGAGAAGGTCATATCCGTACAGACGATCGTGGCGGCCGGCGTCGTTTTCGAGTTTGACCGAAAGACCGGCGAAAACCGCTCCGACCGCCGCCGCCACTATAAATCCGGCCAGAAGCAGAATCATCATTTTCGGGAAACCCGGCCCCCGGCCGTGGGCCAGCCAGGGCGCAAGAAATCCGACCACGGCGGAAAAGACGACGAATACCGCCAGGGGCCCTCCGATGCCCGGTATGCGGGCTTTCTTCAGCACCTGCGGACCGGAGAGACTCCCCGCGGCCAGGCCGATCATGAACATTCCCAGAAACAGCCCGGTCCATTGATAAAGCGCACCGGCGATGATTTGGACCAACAGCAACAGCAGGATGCTCCAACCCGAAGAAGCGGCGCCCAAAAGAAACATCCCCGCGAGAAGCGGCTTCCCGGAGAAGATCCCAAAGAGAATGAGAGCGGCCAAAATGACGGAACCCGGCAGGAATACGTTTTCGGGAAAGCGACCGAGCCACCACCGGATTTGGCTGAGATAGGCCGCGGGTTTCAGGTCGGAGTTTGCCGCCGGCGCGTTCCCGACGGCGCCGTTAACCTGTTCGATCCGGTCGCAAAAAAGCTTTTCGTCGAAATAACCGGGGTTCACGTAGAGGTTGGCGATTCCGCGCCGGCGGAGTTCGGACAAAATATCCGTCCGCAACGGCCGGTCGGCCATCACGAGATAGCTATTCTCTCCCGGAAAAATCGACGCTTCCCGAAAGCACATCCGGGCAGCCGAAACAACCGATCCCAGGGAGGATGCGGCGCCTTCCGACACGTAATTGGCCGTGCCCGGAAGAACCGCCGCGATCCCGCCGTCGGGCGTTAGGATCCGCTTGACGCGCCGGAAGAAATCAACGGTGTAAAAGCGGTTGAGCTGCAGATTCCCCGGTCCAGGCAGATTGATCAAAACCGCCTCGTATCGGAGATCGGCCGAATCGATCCACCGGATCGGGGTCCCGCGAATCAAACGCGTTCCGGGGGACTCGGAAATCAATCCGAGTTTTCCGGCTAGGCCGATGAGGTGCGGGTCCGGTTCCACAATGTCGATCCGTTTCACCCCGTATTTGGCCAATTCGTCCGGAAGGCCGGTCAGCAGTCCGCCGATGAGCAATACCCGGTCCGGATGCTCCGATTGAACTAGGGAAAACGCCGCCAATTCCTCGTTGAGGATCGTATTTCCCGAGGCATGAACGAGAATTCCGTTTTCATAGACGTTGACCTGGTCGCCCGCCCGGGTGACGGTCAACCGGCCCGAGCTGCCGGAGACGGTGCCGACGAGACGTTCGTTTGGATAAAACCGTTTGAGCAACAATCGATCGACATGAACGATCTGGACGAAAACAGCTAAAACAAGTGGAACAGCCGGAAGAATCCACCTGGTCCGGACCTTCGTTTTTCCGATGGCCGCGATCAGGAAAAGCAAGCCCGCGGACGCCGAAAAGACGATCGAAAGCGACGGCAGGCCGAGAAGAACAGCCGCGGTGCAGAGAAGCCCCCCGGCCGCTCCCCCGATGCTTTCCCATCCGTAGACCGTCCGCAGGGTCCGGCCCCCGGTCCGTAAGGCCCGAGCCGCCCAGGTAAAGGAAAAGCCGTTGAGAAAGCAAAAAGGGAGGAGGATAAAAGCCAGGAATCCGGCCATGGCCAAGGGCCCGGCCTCGATGCCTGGGGCAAACAGGAGGCTTTTCACATAAAACATCAACGGAAAGATGATCAGGGGAACAACAAGCAGGGCTTTGACCAACGTCGAAGCCCTCCCTATCGGGTCGCCGGACGAAACTCGATCCGCAAGCCGGGCGCTCGCGCCGCAGAGAGAACCGGCCCCTGTGAGGAGGAGCCAAAGGAAGACAATCAGCGAAATGGTCAGCTCGTTGCCCTCAAACAGAGTCAGAAAATCGCGGATCAGGAGGGCTTGGACCAGAACGCCGGAAAAGCCGATCCCGAACGGCAGCGCAAAATCTGCCGAAGACGGTTCCATGGCCGAAGACAAAGCCGTGGTGGCGGGAGCGGCCTTAGAGGCCGCGCCGCGCGTACGACGACGAAAAAAATAGGATCCGTGCCAAAAAAGATGAAACAACCCGACGAGGCTCATCCCGAGGCCGAAGTTGACGTGCACTTTTAATATTTTTTCGGTCCAGGGGATGTCCAGCTTGTAATCGACCTGGACCGCCATCAGGACCCCGAGGGCCGCGGTGATGAGGAAGGTCGCGAGCAATCCGTAATTCCAGATTCTCCGATGGGCGGCTTTCGAGAGGATATCCAACCGGCTGAAGAGAAGACTGATCCCGTAGAAAAGGGCCAGGAACAACCCGATGGGTATCAACCAGTAAGGGGCGTTCATCGGAAGCTAGCGCGCCGGCTCTTCGAAAACCACCGCCTCGTAAATATAAATGTCCGCCTGCTTCCAGCCGTTCCAGCCGATCCCGGCCTTTTCTTCCGCACAATGGCCGAGGAATTCCTCCAGCGTCCAGCCGGTTTCGGTCGCCACCTGGGGCAGAAACGTTCCGTGTTGGAATCCTTTTTGAATGTAAATCCCGTGTTTGCCGAGTTGAATTTCCCGGATGTCCTTGATTTTTCGCATCGGGGTGAGGACGGAAACTTCGATCAGGATGTCTTTCAACTCGCCGGGCCGGACGGGCGGGAAGCGGCCGTCCCGGGTCGCGGAAGCTACGGCCATCTCCTGGACGACTTGATACAAAGGCATCAGCGGCTCGAACATCCCCAGGCAACCCCTCAGTCCGCCGTTTACTCTCAGCGTGACGAAAGCGCCCGCCCGCTCCTTCAGGGTCGGTCCGTACGCTTCCGGAGTCAAAGCGGGATAGGTTTCGGACCGGGCCGCGGAATCAACCGCCTGCCGGGCGATCCGCAAAAGGTCTTTTTTGTCCGCCGCGGTGAGTTCAAATCGATGTTCGACCGGTTCGGAAACGGCGATCGCCTGATAACCGACGACTCGGGACTTGTCTCCGTAGGGCTTGATGTCGCCGGAATTTTGGTAATCGATCCGGCTGAATTTCAGGTCCGTGTTTCCTTCCGTGAGATACAGCAGGGTCAGGGCCGACGGCCAAGCGCACATGCTGGTGGCCAAATCGGGGATCCCGAGACGGGCGTTGGCCCGGAGGGCCTCCAGAAATCGGACCGTCGAGTTGGTACAAAACGCTTCGGCCGTCGCCGCGTCGGTCTTCCGGGCGTCCTCATAGGACGGGAAGTGGGAAAAATCGGAGCTGACGATGAAGAGGTTCTCTTTCGTAAAATATGGTTTCAATGCCTCCGCGATTTCCCGGCAGACGGCCGGCGTTTGGGTCGCCAGCACGATCGGCACGATCTTGAACGGCTTTTTCAGACGGACCTGGAGGAAAGGAAGCTGGACCTCGATGCTGTGTTCCTCCAGATGAGCGTCCGGATCGTCCGTAAAACAAGCCCGCTTTTTCGCCAATGAGGCCGAAGCCTCCTTGTCCACTTCGAGCGTTCCCAGAGGCGTGAGATAATCGCCCTGGACATAAACCGAGGCCTTATCCAGGTTGACCCGGTGGGATGAAGCCAGGATGAAAACCCTCGCATAAGGATAATCGGCGTCGATCTGATTATACCCCGACGCGGCGACCCCTCCCGAAAAAACATATCCGGCATGGGGAACGACCAACGCCCGGACGATTCCCGGGAGGGGACCTTTCTTCCCGGCCGCTAGAAACGCCGTGACCATCTGTCGAAGCTCGGCGGGGTCGTCGGGGTAGAAAGTCCCGGCGACCGCCGGCTTCCGGTCATTATCCTTTATCTGTTCGATCATCCGGCCGAAACACGGAAAAACGAGCGCCAGGAACAACCCGAAAAGCGCGACACCGGAGGCGGCCTCGATTCGTTCCTTCATGAATCGAGATTAAGCCCGAGCCGGCCGCCTGTCAAGGCGTCCTCAAAAGACTCGGGGGGCCCTACCTGTCCGAACGTTTTTTCTTGTGCCCGAAGATGCCGCCGCCGAGAAAGAGGCCGGCACCAAGGACGAAACCGAGGTTATACCATCCGCCGTTGTTATGGACTTCGTATAAGCGGACGGTATTGCTGAACAGGGAGATGACGAACGTGACCGGGGAAATCAAGCCGTGCCAGAGCCCGAACCAGAAACCCGCGACCTTTCCTTTTGAATCGGGCGTTTTCTCCGCGGCGTTCGACCCGGGAGCACAGCTCCAGGCGGAAAAGGCGACGACAATGATCAAAACGGCGATGACGACGGCAGCGTTTTTCATGGGCCCTCCTCGATTCTTTTCTTTTATCATAGGCGGACCGGGGAACCGCGTCAATGCGTCTTTTTCCGGCCCGGCGTACGCCGGGAAGAAAAGCTCCGCCCTATTCGTCCTAACGACGAATCATGATAGATTCATAAAAAGACAAACCCATGAGCCCGGCAAAGTTCTTCTGGGGAGCCGTTCATATCTTTATCCTGGCGTTCGCCGTCTGGCTGGTTTCTCCTCTCATCGTCATCACCGCCTCCGACTACTTATTCAAAAATTCATATGGGCTGCGGCTCGCCCTGGGGCTCCTGATTTTCATCATGTACGTCGGGAAATGGTCGTTCGACGTCTTCGCCCCGCAGGGTTTGGCCCGGAAGGTCTCCCGCCTCAAAACCGCCGCTCTGATCATTTATATCCTCGTCGTCGTCAGCTTCATGATCTATATCGTCGCCCAGGCGGCCTCTCTCTTCCTTCAATCCGCCGTCAAAGAGGCCGAAAGCGACCAGAGCCAAATCCAAACCCGCGTGCAGCCGGCGGAAAATCGAATTCCCGACGGGTTTGCCGTCTATATCTGAACCCCGCCGAAAAGGGACCGGGCGGGCGAAACCGTCCGAGCCGAATTTGCGGCCGGAAACGAGATAGATTGCCCGCCCTTGATTTATCCGGAAAAATGAGTATAGTTTCCGCATTCCGCTGTTTTCAAGCGGCAGAAGAGACCAAGATCGAAGGAGGATTCATGAAGAAAGTCATTCTTTTCCTCGGACTCGGGCTGATTCTTCTGGGCTCAGCCCAAGCGGCGATCGTCACCAACACGAACCAGAGCACGGCGTTCATCCGGATGTTGTCACGCAACGCCACGACGGACATCGACGCCGTCTATTACAACCCGGCCGGCCTGGTCAAACTGGCCGACGGCTGGCACTTTTACCTTGCCAACGAGACAATTTCCCAGACCAAGACCGTCGTCAATGATTTCCCGCTCCTCAACAAAGGCACCTATGACGGCAAGGTCAGCGTTCCCATCTACCCCGACGTTTACGTGGCCTGGAAAAAAGGGAAAATCGCCGTTTCGCTCGGATTCGGCCCGAACGCCGGAGGCGGCGCGGCCGATTACACGACCGGCCTTCCCTCGTTCGAAACCCCGATCTCCATGCTTCCGGCCATGTTTACGATTCCGGCGATAGGCATGACGACGAACGGTTATTCGGCCGATATCGCCTTCAAGGGAAGCTCTATTTTCCTCGGGTTCCAAGGCAACGTCTCCTACGCCCTGAGCGACATGTTCTCCCTGGCCGCCGGATTCCGCTACATCTCGGCGACCAACACCTATGAAGGACACCTGACCTCGGTCATGCTCGATCCGAATTGTCCCGCGCTGGGTTTCACCGGTCAGATGATTTCGGCCGTGACGTTCTTCAACACCCTCGGCGCCTACGGGGTCTTGACCCCCAATATGGCGGCCTATTTAGCTGCTCAAGTCGCCGACAAAACCGTCGACGCCAAGCAGACGGGAACGGGCTTCACCCCCATTCTCAGCCTCCACGCGACCCCGATCCCCGAGCTCAACGTCAGCCTCCGGTACGAATTCAACACCAAGCTCGAACTGACGAACGAAACGAAAGTGGACGGGACAGGGATGTTCCCTAACGGAGTGAAAACGCACAGCGATATTCCAGGTTTTCTGGCCCTGGGCGCCGACTACGCCCTCGCGCCGCATTTCCGGGCGTCGCTGTCTTTCAGCTACTATTTCGACAAGAGTGCCGACTGGGACGGCCGGGAAAAATATCTCGACAAAAACTCCTATGACGCCTCCCTCGGCCTCGAATACGATGTCACCGACATGATCACGGTCAGTGCGGGGTACATGAAGTCCTCCGTCGGCGTCACCGACAACTACCAGTCCGATATGAGCAATGATTTGAACTCCGATACCTTCGGTTTCGGCGGCCGGATCCGGCTGAACCCGAATCTCGACATCGACTTGGGTGTTTTGTTCGCGAGCTACCAAGACTACAGCAAAAACATCCCCTATTCGGCGCTCGGCGCCGCCTATCGCGAGCTCTATCAGCGCACGACCTTCGTCTTCTCCATCGGGGCCGGATACCATTTCGGCGGACAGGTTCAGGAATAAGCAAGAGCCGTCCCAAGGTTTAAACGACTTTCACGGGCGGGAGGGATTCCCCTTCCGCCCGTTTTTTTGAAATCGGGGACAGATTACTCATTCCCCAAATTCGCTCGGCCATACATTATTACCTTTGATAGGTTGTTTAATTTTGGGGAATGAGTAATCTGTTCCCAGTTCCCCCTCCGAACGGGCTTTCTCTTCTGTCGCGTCGGATCGCCCTGACTCCGGACGAACTTTGTCGTCCGTCGTGTAGGGCCGCCCGAGCTCCCAAGGGTCGCGTCTGATCGCCCTGGCTCCGGACGAACTTTGTCGTCCGTCGTGTAGGGCCGCCCGAGCTCCCAAGGGTCGCGTCGGGCGGGAGGTTGAGGCAGGCTGTTTCAGGGAATTAAGCTAAAGGGGGTAAAAGGAGGGGGTTCCTGTCCAGCCTGCGAAACAGGATTGAACGTAATATAACCTATCGTTTAGATAAAGTCAAGCCCGGCGATAAATTCTCGGGCAACGTTGACACCCGGCGGTTTCTTTTGATACTTTTCCTTCCTCCATGTTCTTCATCGTCGGGATTCTGATCGGATTTGTCGCCGCCATCCCTCTCGGTCCGGTCAACGCCTTCGTCATCTCCCAGTCGATGAAGCGCGACTTTTTCCATGGCTTCGTGGCCGGCGTGACCGCCGCCGTCCTGGATTTTCTTTATTGCCTGATCGCCCTGCTCGGGATCGCCCTGATCACGGTCAATATCACCCGGTATCAAATCCCCCTGAAAATCGTCGCCGGCGTGATCATGCTCATCATAGGCTGGCGGCTTTTCCTCACCTCGAAAAAGCCGGTCGTTCCCAAGGAAGAAAAGAATTCCGCCTCCTTCACCCCCCGGCCGATATTCGGGGTCATCCTGCTCTATGTTTCCAATCCTTCGTTGTACTTCTTCTGGATCTGGGCGGCCGGCTGGGCCGCCGGCCACGGCTGGATCCTTGATTTTGCCGCGGCTCCCTATTTCTTCGCCCTTTCATGCGGGTTGGGCGGTTTCATCTGGTACACGGTTCTCTCCCATTACGTCGCCAATCAACATCACCAGTTCAAACCGCGGACGTTCCAACGCATCTTCCTGGTTCTGGCCATCGTTCTG
>JAPKZG010000024.1 GCA_026393895.1 Candidatus Aminicenantota bacterium | reverse complement strand
CCGAAGGCGCGGAGACGGTTTTAAACGATTCGCCGATCCGCTCCAAGGCCGTCTGGACCGAAAACAGGTTTCCCGCGCCGTAATCGATGAGGCCGATCATGACGGATCCTTCACGCTGGTCGGAAGCCGGACCATCCGCTTGTCGGCCGCACAGGCTTCGCGGAGCGCTCGGGCGGCGGCTTTGAACAGGGCTTCGATTTTGTGATGATCCGACCGGCCGTATTCCACCCGGAGATGGAGAGCGGCCCCGAGGTTGGCGGAAAGGGCGGCGAAGAAATCCTCGAAGAGATCGATTTCGAGATCCCCGCAGCGGCGGCCCTTGAACCGGGGCTCCCAGCGGAGAAACGGCCGGCCGGAAAGGTCCACCGAGGCGGAGGCCAAGCTTTCATCCATCGGGACAAGCGCCCAGCCCATCCGCCGGATGCCCCTTTTGTCGCCGAGTGCTTCCTTGAGGGCGAGCCCGAGGACGATGCCCGTATCCTCGACCGAGTGATGGGCGTCGACTTCGAGGTCGCCGGAGATCTTGATTTGAAGGTCGACCGCGGCGTGGCGGACGAACGTTTCGAGCATGTGCTTGAAAAAGCCCAGGGACGTCTCGACGTCCGCTTGGCCCCGGCCGTCGAGGTCGAGCGTCAGGGAAATGTCGGTTTCCCGGGTGGTCCGGGTGAGATTAGCTTTTCTCATAGGAATTCCTCCATCGCCGCGGCGGCGTTTTCGGCGAAGCGGGACGCCCCCGCTGCCTTCATCCGCCGGCTCCAGGCTTGGACATCGTTCGGTCCGGGCGGCCGGACGGCGACGGCCGGGATGCCGGCGGCGCGCGCCGCGGCCATGTCGGCGGGAGCGTCTCCGAAATACACAGCTCTCCGGGCGCCGAGGCGCCGGAGGGCCAGGCGCAAGCCGTAGGGATCCGGTTTCTGACGGTTTCCTGCGTCTTCCCGGGCGATCACGATTTCGAAAAAACGCTCGGTTCGGAAACGCCGGAGGGCAAGTTTGGCCTCTCCGGCGGGACGCCCGGTGAAGATCCCGAGGCGATACCGGGCGGCCAGCCGGCGAAGAACGGGAGCGGGAAGAAGCCATCGCTCCGAGCGGTAAAAGCCGGACCGTCCTTTTTCTCCGAAGTAGAATTTCTGGAAAACGCAAACGAGTTCGCTTCGGGGGACGTCGATCCCCCGCGCCGAAAGAAGCGACTCCGCGACGTCCCAGTCGTTGTTCATCTCCGGGCGGAGCTTCCACCGGGAGATTTCGGCCGGCGTGACGCGCCCTCCCGAGAAATGAAGGACCGTCCGGCCGATCGCCCGGCGGTAGGAGACGGAGACGTCGACCAGGACGCCGTCCATGTCGAACAGCAGGGCCTCCGGCGGCCGGGCGCTTTCCAGCGCCTCGGCCAGCCGGCGGTTTTCGGCGGACCGGCCGACAGTGATCCGGAGGCAGTTCACAAGCCGGGGAGCTCCGGGGAAGGCCTTGACGAAAATTTCGGATGCGGCGAGGCGGTTCCGGACGCGTTCGGCGGCGGGCCCGACGCCGACGCAGAGGAAATTTGCGGCCGAGGGAAAAACGGTCAAACCCGATTTGCGGAGCGTAGCCGCGAGCTTTTTCCGTTCCTGGACGATTCCGCGGCGGACGTTTTCGTAGTGCCGGGTAGATTCCAGGGCGGCCCGGCCGGCGGCCATGGCGGCCGCGTTAACCGAGTATGGAGGGAGAATCGCGTGAAGGGCGGCGATCACCTCCGGGCCGGCGATCACATACCCCAAGCGCAGGCCCGCCAGGGCGAAGTATTTCGAAAACGAGCCGACGACGATTAGGTTGGGAAACCGGCGGGTCATCCGGCTGTAGGTCCGGTTCTGGAACCCGGCGTAAGTTTCGTCGAGAAGGGCGGGAACGCCGAGGCGGGCGGCCCGCCTGACGACGGCTTCCACGTCGGTTTTTTTTATCTCCGTTCCCGTGGGATTGTTGGGTGTTACCAGAACGACCAGCCTGGTTTTTTTCGTGATCGCCTTTATGATGTCGGCCCGGCGGAACTCAAAGCCGGGGCCGAGGGGAACGCCGCAAACGCGGGCGCCGTGGATTCCGGCCGCCAGGGTGTAGATTCCGAATCCCGGAACGGGCATGAGGACGCTGTCGCCCCGGCCCGCGAAAAGGGACATCAAGGCGTAGATCGCCTCGTCCGCGCCGTTGCTGAGAATCAACCGCCCGGGACTTGCGCCGAAGCGGCGGGCGGCGTTCTTCGTCAGTTCTCCGGCATCCGGGTAGGCGGCGACGTCGTCCGGGCGGAGTTTCCGAAGGGCGGCCGCGACTTCGGGCGACGGACCCCAGAGGTTTTCGTTGGCGTCCAGGCGGAGCCCGGCCCGCCGGTTTTCGTCCCCGGGACGATAGGGGGTGACGGTTTCCGGAAACAAACGGAATTTCATCACGGCACCACCTTTCCGAATTCGTATTCGAGGATGTCGCTCGCCCCCGCTTTTTTCAGACGGGGGATCAACCGGGCCGTTTCGCTCCGCGGGACCGCCGCCTTCACCGCGTAGCCTTGGTCGGCAAAGAGCGGCGACACCGTCGGCGAGTGCATGCAGGGGAGGAGGGCGACGATGCCGTCCAGCCGTTCGGCCGGGACGTTCATCTCGAGCATGACCCGGTTTCGGGCGTCCAGGACGCTGCGGAGGAGCAAAGCCATCTCCGCGATTCGTTCGCTTTTCCGGGGATCTTTCAGGGCGGCCGGGTCGGCCACAAGCCGGGTCGTCGAGCCCAGGAGATCGGCGTAGATCCGGAGGCCGTGGGCCCGGAGCGTTCGGCCTGTGGAAACATTGTCGACGATCATGTCCGCGTCGTCGGGGGGAAAGACCTCGGTCGCGCCGAAGGTCCGGAGAAGCACGGCCTCGAAGCCGCGCTCTTCCAGAAAGCGGCGGGCGATGGATTCGTATTCGGTGGCAACGATGATCCGTCGCTTGCGGGCTTCGGACTCGGAAAATCCGGCCGGGACGGCGGCCGCGACGCGGAC